>CAZXYV010000145.1:0-5246 GCA_964645025.1 uncultured Dehalococcoidaceae bacterium
ACGATGGTGGTGGCCTCTTCCCAGGAAATCCTCTTATACTTGCTCTTGCCGCGGTTCTGCGGGTTCCTCTCGCCGTTGGGGTCCCAATCGACCCTCTGCAAAGGGTATTTAATCCTGTTAGGAGAAAACGTTCTTTTCTTATACGCCAGCGAGAAAGTACCGGGCAAGGCTTTCAGCAGCGGTTCCAACGTCTTCCCGTTCCGCTTAATCTTCCAGGGATTTAAATGCTTTTTATCGTATTTCGTATCATAGTGGAACGGCCTGATTCTGATCGCTTTGCCGTCTTTCACGTCGATGGAACATTCGCCCCCGCCGCCGAGCAGGCCGCCCAGCGCCAGGGATTTGTACACCGTTTTATCGGGTTTGACATCAATCTTTTTATCCGGCTTTACACCGACCTTTTTACGCTTTACGTCAGGCATTTCAGTCACTCTCCTTCCAAGAATCTGTATGTGTTTATCTCTTGCAGCTATCGCCGATTACGGATGTGACGAACGGAGTAAAGAAGATGGGGGATAAATAACAAAAATGGCATTTTGCACAATACTATTCAAATTTACATTAGTAGGCTTACGCTTGTCAAGTTAAAACAACCGTCATAGCTCGGGAAAATATTGCGCAAACAGGTAAGATATTAGCCTATGACTTTGGAATATAAGGCATATTCTCTAAATCGGTTTAGGATAATGGTTTAGTCTGACCCAGTTGGTCACGCAGGCGGTGAAAATAGGAAAAAAGTAACCCTACTGGAATGGGCACTCTTGTGACGATTTTGATAAAGTTCAGAATTCAAATGTGATTTTATATTGATATGACATGATTAAACTTGGACTGCATGGAAAGGGGGGCTACGCATGGTTGACATACCTGCTTATACGCGTTCTTTCCTGAGCAAGGGGGGGCCTTTACAGAATATCAGGTATCCCGTGGTGAAGTCCGAAAACGACCGGATGTGGTGTAAGTACTGTGGCTTTCTGGAACTATCCGTGGCGCAATTTATGTCGATTCAGGAATCTCTTTTATTGCAGCAAGCTGAAAAGGCCGTCCGTAGCCCGCTGGGTAAAAGATTGATGGGGCCCAGGGTACCCGTGAGCGTTGAAGAGTACCGTCACCGGGTCCCCCTGACCACCTATGAAGACTATCTCCCGGAACTGGACCCGGGTGACGTGGCAGCTCTCCCCGAGGAGCCATACGTCTGGGCTAAAACATCGGGAGCCGCGGGCGGCTACCGCCGTGTCCCGTATACCCATGAAGCCTATAACCGGTCGCTGGATAACCTCATGTCGGTCTTTATCCTCTCCTGCTCAAGGCAAAAAGGGCAGAGCTCCCTCATGGAAGGCGACCGTGTTTTATACAACGTGGCTCCGGCCCCTTATCTCTCCGGCATACTGGCCTCCGGGGCGAGCCTGACATTCAACCTCAGACCGGTCATAGCGCCGGACCCGCGTGACGATGTCGATTTCCAGGAAAAGATTACCCGGGGTTTTGAGATGTCCCTGCGTACCGGTGTGGACATCATGATAGCCATGACGAGCGTCCTGGTGAAAACAGGCAACGAGTTCCACCGGATGTCCCGGAGGAGTAAGTTATCCAGACACCTGGCCCATCCCGGTGAGCTTTATAGAATTGTGCGGGCTTACCTGCAGAGCAAGTTCGAGAACCGGACGATACTGCCGAAAGACCTCTGGCCGGTCAAGGCCCTCATCGGCTGGGGGATTGATACCGAAATTTACCGTGACCTTGTCTATAAATACTGGGGCGCTTATCCGTATGAGTTCCATGCCTGCACGGAAGCGGGTATCATCGCCGTCCAGAGCTGGACCCGGCGCGGCCTGACTTTTATTCCCCATTCCAATTTCTACGAGTTTATCCCGGAAGCCGAATGGCTGAAGAGCCAGAACGATGTTTTTTATGAGCCGCGCACGGTGCTTCTTCCCGAGCTTAAGACCGGTGAGCGGTATGAGCTGGTCATTACCAGCTTTTACGGTATGCCGTTTTTCCGCTACCGGCTCGGACATCTTGTGCGTATCACGAGTTTAGAGGATGTAGAAGCCGGGATACACCTGCCGCAGATGGTCTTCGAGGCCAGGGCGGATGACCTGATTGATATTGCCGGTTTTACCAGGATAAGTGAAAAAACGGTCGCGCAGGCGATTGCCGGTGCCGGCATCGATTGCGAAGACTGGACGGTACGCAAAGAGACCCGGGAAGGGAAGCCGATACTCCATCTGTATATCGAGCTAAATAACGGCGGTTCGCCGGCTAGCCTGGCCCCGGTGCTACACCACGAGTTACTCAAAACCGACCCCGGTTATCATGACCTGGCCGGTATGATGGGCATCGAACCGCTGGAGGTAACGGTGCTGCGCCACGGGGCTTTCGGGGACTATTACGTCAAGAAACGCGGGGGTGGCTTCGACCTGGCCCAGAGAAGACCGCCGCGGGTCAATGCCCCGGATGAGGTTATCAAAGAGCTTGTCGGAGAAAGGCAGGCGGTATCCGTGGCTTAGGGAATTACATTTTAACCGGAAATGCGTATGGAACTGAGCGAGCGATTATAAATATGTACCTGTTGATACCTCTAATTGCAGTCCTTTTTTGTCTGGGCCTGCTGACGGTCCTGATGATTAATGGGAAACGCCATGTGGCTAGGCGGCCTTTCACGATATTCCTGGTCTTCATGACGGCCTGGGGCTTTTTCATTTTCATAATGCGCGCCAGCACCGATATGTCCGCCGCCTTGCTCTGGGAAAAGTTCGTTTTCGGCTCGATTCTGAGTGCCTCGCTATTTTTCTTCCGGTTTGCCATCGCTCTGACCGGTACCCGGCCGAATAAATATTTTATGTACCCGATGTACATCGCCTATTTTATAGTGCTGGGTCTGATTCCGACGGGGCTGGTGGTCAGCGGCATGCAGATGATGTGGTACGGCAAAGCCCCCGTCATCGGGCCTCTTTTCTTACCCTATGTATTATGTGCCTACGTGCCTATCTTGCGCAGCGCCATGATACTGTTAAAACAATACCGGCGTACCAGGGTCATCGATGACCGGGTGCGTTACCAGTACATCATGGTCGGTATCGGCGCTATGTTCATCGGCGCCACCACGGACTACTTCCCGGCCGTGGGTATCAATATGTATCCCCTGGGCATCATCGGCAATATCCTCTTCTGCGTGGCCGCCACCCTGGCCATGCTGAAACACAATCTCCTGGAAATGAAGGTGGTCCTCCGCAAAGGGGTTACCTATTCACTGACGGGTGTCTTGATTTTCGGCATTTTCGGTTGTGTTATTTACCTGCTGAGCTACTTTTTCCGGGACTTTTTCAGCCCTGCCTCTATGACGATAACTATCCTGGCTGTCTTTTTAGCCGCTTTGATATTCCAGCCCACCCTGACCCGTTTTCAGCACACCGTGGACGGCTGGTTTTTCCGCGAAAGATACAAGCATATCCAGACCCTGAGACACCTTAACGAGGAAACCAGGGGCGAACTGGACCTGGAACAGCTGGCGTCATCGCTGGTGGCGGCTGTGGCCAACAGTATGCAGTGCCAGGGCGTCTATCTGTTGCTGCCCTCGCCGGCCACCGGTAACTATGCGATATACAAATACTCCGGCCAGAAGAGCCAGGGACGGATGTACTTTGCCGCCAGTAGTCCCTTGGTGGTGGCCATGAAACAGCAGAACAAAGTGATTGACAGTTATGACATGGAAGTCATTCCGTCGCTTATCAGCCTTTCATCCCACGACCGCCAGCCGCTGGTGAATAATGACATTGAACTGGTTGTGCCCCTGCGGAACAACGGGCATCTGGTCGGCATGCTGCTCCTCAGCCACAAGATTACACGTGAACCTTATACCAATGAAGAGCGGAGATTATTGCAGACTGTCTCCGCCGGCGTGGCGGGCAGTATCGATAACGCCAATCGTTACGAGAACATCAAGCAAAAACACGGCGAACTACAGAAGGCGTTGGATGGCGTTATCCATGCCGTGTCTCTGGTGGTGGAGACCAGGGACCCTTATACCGCCGGCCATCAGCGGCGGGTAGCGGAACTGGCAAGAGCTATCGCCGGGGAGATGGGCTTTTCCGAGTGGCAGGTGATGGGTGTTTATATCACCGGGCTTCTCCATGATGTCGGTAAGGTGGCGGTACCGACGGAAATTCTCAGCAAGCCCGGAAAAATAAACCAGTATGAGTTCAGCATTATCAAAAACCATAGCCGGATAGGCTACGAGATTTTACAGAGGATTGAGTTCCCCTGGCCGGTCACCAGGGCTGTCCTCCAGCACCATGAGAGGCTGAACGGCTCTGGCTATCCCGCCGGCCTGTCCGGAGACGAGATTATCATCGAGGCCAGGATTCTGGGTGTCGCTGACGTTGTGGAAGCGATGTCGTCCCACCGTCCTTACCGGCCGGCACTCGGGCTGGATGCCGCCCTGGACGAAATAGCGGAGGGCAAGGGTATTCTTTATGACGCTGAGGTAGTGGGTGCCTGTCTGAATCTTCTCAAGAAGAATGAACCTGAGTTCGATAGGATTATGGCGGCGGCCGCCAGCACTAATTTCGCCTTGGAAAAAGTTTAACCATGATGAAGCTCCTGTCTCCGGTTTGTTTAAAAACAAAAAACGCCTGATATGAGGAAAAAAATATAGAAGGAGGTCCTGCAAAATGAAGAGAAGAATACTGTTCATCAGCCTGGTGCTGGTCCTGATGCTGACCGCGCTCATGCCGGCGGCGGCCCTGGCCAAGAACGATAGCAAGCACAAGCCGTCACCGCCCGTCCTCGAGGATTTTTCCGGTGCGGGTCTAATCTATGTCACCTATATGCCTCCCCCCGAAATTAAAAGGAATATGTGGCGCTACACCGGCGAGATTGCGGAAGGATTCCTCCAGCAGAGCGATTGGGACCTGCTGGCGGGCACTGTTTTCTGGTCCAGCCATGATTCTTTCGTCCTGGTGCAGAAAGACGGGAGCGCCAGAGGCATTATGAAGGGCGAATTTACGCTTACCCGTCCCGATGGCAGCGGCGTCCTGGAGGGTGTCTTCGAAGGTAAAATCACGGGAAATCTCTTCACTGGTTTTATTTCCGACGCCGGGATGTGGTTCAGTACGGGAGGTTCGGGTGTCTTTGCGGATGTGAAAGCCTGGGGTAAGTGGTCGGCCGACCTTGCGTTTGATGCCGGTATGGGTACCCTGGTCGGCCCGCTCACCTGGGAAGGTAAATATCTGCAAAAATAAAAT
>CAZXYV010000146.1:0-2902 GCA_964645025.1 uncultured Dehalococcoidaceae bacterium
TCCTCAAGCTGATGTACGCCGTCGATAGCTTTATCCCGGTGCCGGTACGCGCCAAGGACCAGCCCTTCCTCATGCACGTGGAAGATGTCTTCAGCATCAAGGGGCGGGGCACCGTACCCACGGGCAGGGTCGAGCGCGGTACGATTAAAGTCGGCGATGAAGTGGATATCGTCGGACTCCGTCATGAGCCGCGCCGGGTCACCGTTACCGGTCTGGAAATGTTCCATAAGACCCTTGACCAGGCCGAGGCGGGCGATGCCGTCGGCGCGCTGCTGAGGGGCGTCGAGCGTGAAGATATCGAGCGCGGTATGGTGCTGGCGGCCCCCGGTTCGATTAAGCCGCACACCTACGCCGAGGCCCAGGTCTACGTCCTGACCAAGGATGAGGGCGGCCGGCATACCCCGTTCTTCAACGGTTATAAACCCCAGTTCTATATCCGGACAACGGATGTCACCGGCTCCATCGAGCTACCGGAAGGGGTGGAGATGGTCATGCCCGGCGACAATATCACCATGAAAATAAAACTGATTTACCCGGTGGCCCTGGAGAAAGGTCTCCGTTTTGCCATTCGTGAAGGAGGTAGAACGGTAGGTGCCGGCGCCATCGCCAGTATCATCGAATAAACTATGGCCAAGAAAGCTGAAGCCAGGGGTCTGATTTACCTTGCCTGTACCGAGTGCAAGGAGCGGGTCTATACGACCAGTAAAAACAGGAAAAACGACACGCAGCGTTTAGAGCTCAATAAATATTGCCCCCGCTGCCGCATGCACCGGCTCTTCCGGGAGGCAAAGTAGCGCCATGCTGCGATTGAGGGCGAGTAACCGGCGATGACGCAACCGACGGCTGCCAGGAAAAAGGGCTTCCGGCTCTTTAACTATATCGGCGAGATTATCAACGAGCTAAAAAAAGTAGTCTGGCTCAGCCGGAGAGAAGCGGCCTATTTAACGGGGCTGGTGCTGCTGGTTACCATTATCGCGGGTATCGTTCTGGGGGCTTTGGACTTCGGTTTCTCCGGGCTGGTGGATAAGTTGTTCGTTGGCCGATGAAAGCTCGCCTCCGGGAGGATTGAGGTCGTTTGATGTGCGGGATAATCACTATTTCCCCCGGGAAAGCTGGTAGCGAGGTTATTTGTGGCGGATAATGACAAGAAATGGTATGTGATTCACACCTATTCCGGGCATGAAGAACGGGTTAAGAAGAACCTGGAACAGCGTGTCAAGTTCATGGACACCGGGACTGATATCGCCCAGGTGGTGATACCCACGGAGGAAGAAATCGAGGTCAAGGGCGGGCGGCGGCGTACCATTACCCGGAAGATATTACCCGGTTATGTCCTCGTCCAGATGAAGATGGACGAAAATACCTGGAGCGTCGTGCGCAATACCCCGGGTGTCACCGGTTTCGTGGGGAGCGGCAATACCCCTACGCCTTTGCAGGAAAAGGAAGTCGGCGAGATATTGAAGCAGATGTCCGCCGAGGCCCCCAAGGTCAAGGTAGGTTTCCGCAAAGGACAGAGCGTGAGGGTGACCGATGGGCCGTTTATCGATTTCGTAGGTGTCGTCGACGAGATTAATACGGAAAAAGGCAAAGTCAAGGTGCTTCTCTCCTTATTCGGCCAGGAAACGCCGGTGGAGCTTGACTTTTTACAGATAGATAAATTGTAATGTTTCCCGGAGAATAATAATGGCGAAAAAGGTAAAAACAGTCATCAAGTTACAGATTCCGGCCGGGCAGGCCAACCCGGCGCCGCCGGTAGGTCCGGCGCTGGGCCAGCACGGGCTCAACATCATGGCCTTTTGCAAAGAGTACAACGAGCGGACGGCCAGCCAGGCCGGTTCCATCATACCGGTGGAGATAACCGTTTATGAAGACCGGTCGTTCATCTTTGTCACGCGGACGCCGCCGGCCTCGGATTTACTCAAGAAAGCCCTGAAACTGGAAAAGGCGAGCGGCCGCCCCGGGCACGAGGAGGCCGGTACGCTTTCACGGAAACAACTCCGTGAGCTCGCCGAGATTAAGTCCAAGGACCTGAATATTAAAAGCATCGAAGCTGCGGAGCGCATTATCGAAGGCACCGCCCGCAGCATGGGTATAAAGGTGGAGTAACATGGTAAAACACGGAAAAAAATACCTGGAAGTAGCCAAACTGGTTGAAGCCGAGAAAGCCTATCAACCGGACGACGCCGTGGCGCTGTTGAAAAAGACCGCCCGCGCCAAGTTCGATGAGACGGTGGAACTGCACCTGCGCATGGGTCTCGACCCGCGTAACGCCGCCCAGCAGGTAAGAGGGGTGGCGCTCCTGCCCCACGGACTGGGTAAAAAGGTGCGGGTGCTGGTCTTCGCCCAGGGAGAGTCGGAGAGGATAGCCCAGGGCGCCGGCGCCGATATTGTCGGCGGGGAAGACCTGATTAAGAAGATTGAAGAGGGCTGGGTCGAGTTCGATACCGCCATCGCCATACCGGAGATGATGGGCAGGGTCGGTAAACTCGGTAAAATCCTGGGCCGGCGCGGCCTGATGCCCAACCCCAAAGCGGGCACGGTGGTTGCCATGAGCGATTTACCCCGGGTGATTGAAGATGCCCGCAAAGGCCGCGTGGAATATAAGCTGGACCGGACCGCCATCATCCATGTGCCGCTGGGGAAGGCCAGCTTCGAGGCCAAGATGCTGCTGGACAACCTGACGGCGATTATGGAGGCGGTGGTCAAGGCCAAGCCGAGCGGGGCCAAAGGCCAGTACGTCAAGAGTGCTTTTATCACCACCACCATGGGGCCGGGCATCAAGCTCGACCTTTCTTCCGCGCTGGCGTTAAGCGCGAGCTAATTTAACAGGTTTTTAGCAACATTCCGGAGGGGCTGAACAAGCCCCTCTTTTTTATTGTTATTTGGCAGGTGTCATTGCGAG
>CAZXYV010000146.1:3002-5190 GCA_964645025.1 uncultured Dehalococcoidaceae bacterium
GACCGTTTTGAAGGTAGCAAGATAGCGGAATCATGGGAGACCGCAAACATGCTCGAATTATATCAACAGCTGGGTGTTGAGCCTCCCAAGAGGCAGTGATAACTACGGTATATCAAATGTCTTTACATTCGCCCATAACGTAAAAATAATTAGACTAAGTTTTTCTCAATCTTTTTAAACTCTTCTCATGAGATTATCGCTTTTAGCTATTCATAGAAGTCTTGCACCAAGTTTGACAAGACCCGGATTTTTAGATAGGCTAATCTATACACGGCAATCAGCAAACCATATCGTATGGGAGGAGAGTAGGTAAAATGAACTCTTCTGGGACACGCGGGTCAAAGGCGAGAGCAGAGTCACAAACCTCTGAGGTTCTGGTATTAAGTCGTATTTCAGCCGCGCTGAGCGGCCTGTGGGAACTGGATGCTATTCTCGGCGTCGGCCTCGATAGTACCCTGGACATCATGAACGGAACCGTTGGTGAAATCCTGCTTATCGATGAAAATACAGGGGAGCTCTCTCACTTTGTCCATCGTGGTTTGAGCATGGAATTTGTGGAGAATGTACGCCTAAGCCTGGGTGAAGGAATCACAGGTAGCGTGGCCCAGAGCGGTAAGGCGGTTCTCCTCGAGGACATCTCCTCTGACCCGCGCGTGGCGCACCGTGAACTGGTTACGGCGGAGGGACTGAAGGCCTATATCTGCGTGCCTCTCCGGGCCAGGGACAAAGTCCTCGGCGTCCTGAACGTGGCCAGCCGGATGCCGCGCAAATTCACTGACAGTGATATGCATTTACTCTATGCCATCGGCGACCAGCTCGGTATCGCCGTGGAACACGCGAGACTGTATGAACGTCTTAGAAAAGCCCGGGAGAGATTGCGTAAACTCGCGCGACAAAATCTGGTGGCGGAGGAGGAGGAGCGGCGAAGGATTGCCCGTGAACTGCATGATGAGACCAGCCAGTCGCTTTCCGGGATAGCGCTTCAGTTGCAAGCTCTGATAGAAATGTCCGCTATGTCCGGCAAACAAGAACCTGAATTCGTTGCCGGTTTGAAGAAGGTGCAATCATTGACCGTGCAGGTGCACAACGAAGTCAGCCGGCTGATATCCAATCTGCACCCGGCTCTCCTGGATACGCTGGGACTGGTGCCGGCGGTCCGCCAGTATGCGGAATCGAGACTGCAAGCGGTAAATATCGACGTAAACGTAGCTACCCGAGGGACGTTATTGAGGTTCCCGCCCGATGTTGAAGCGGCGCTCTTCCGCTTTGTCCAGGGGGCCGTGGGCAATATTATCCAGCATTCTAAAGCCAGGAATGCCACCTTGGTGCTGGAATTTAAACCGGATGAGTTCCTGTTGACCATCAGCGACGACGGACAGGGGTTCAACGTTTCCGAAATTACCGATGTCGAGGAGAGCGGCAGGGGGCGCGGTTTATTCAGCATGAGAGAGAGGATTGGTTTTCTCGGCGGTACGAGCGGCATCGAGTCGGAAATCGGAAAGGGGGCTACCGTCTGGGCCCGCATCCCCGTAGGCCAGGAAATAGAATATGCAGAAAATAAAAGTACTGGTAGTTGACGACCATACCATCGTTAGGGACGGTATCTGCGCTTTGCTGGCCCTGGCCGGGGATATCGAGGTGGTGGGCGAGGCGACCAACGGCAGCGAAGCCCTGAAGCGGGTCAGAGAGCTCAATCCTGACGTAGTTCTCATGGATATCGCCATGCCTGTCATGGGCGGACTGGAAGCCACCCGCCGGATAAACAAAGAATTCCCCAAAACAAAAGTGCTTGTTCTTACCCAGTACGATGATAAAGAGTATTTCTTCCCGGTAATCGAGTCCGGCGCCTCCGGCTTCATCAGCAAGGCAGCCGCATCTTCGGAACTCACGACGGGGATACGCTCCGTCTACCGGGGAGATTCTTACCTTTCACCCTCGGTGACCAGGCTCCTGGTGGAAAACTACCAGCATACCGCCGGCGACCGCGCCAGTCAGGACCCGTATAATCGGTTGACAACACGCGAACGCGAGATATTCAAGTTACTCGCGGAGGGTCACAGTACCCAGGAAATAGCGGCTATTCTCGTTATCACTCCGAAGACTATGGAAGGCCACAAGACCAACCTTATGTTAAAGCTGGGTGTCCATAACCGTGTGGAACTGGTTAAATACGCCCTGCGCAAGGGCG
>CAZXYV010000147.1:0-5182 GCA_964645025.1 uncultured Dehalococcoidaceae bacterium
GGCAACGGCTGGAAGGAAATCAACGTGGCCATCGCCCGGATTATGCGGGACTACTGCGGCTCGTACAAGACCGAGCTGACGCTGAACCTGGGCCTGCGACTGCTCAACGAGCTCAAGACCACGGAGCTCGCCTCGGCTTACGCTTCCAATCCGCATGAGCTGGGCCGCCTGCTGGAATGCCATTCGCTGATAACCATGGGAGAGCTGGTGATGAAGGCCTCGCTGGAACGCAAGGCCAGCAATTCCATCCTTGGTTTCAACCGGCTGGACTATCCCCAGATGGACCCGCCCGAGTGGCACAAGTTGCTACCGGTCCGCCAGGAGAATAATAAGGTCAAGGTCAGGGAGCTTCCCCTGGACTTTCATCTCAAAGCGCCCTATGCCTCCTCCTATGAGGATAATTATCAACGCCATAGCGGCCTTTAACTTGAAATTTGCCGAGTTTAATAAAAGGGAAGGTAAACGAAAATGAGCGATAAAGCCTATATCGTACCCAATCCGCCGACGCCGAACAAGGCGGTCGAGTTCAATCCCGCGATTTGCACCGGCTGCAACCTCTGCGTCACCATCTGCCCCAACGATGTCATGATGCCCAACCCCGAAAAGAAAAAGGAGCCTATTGTCGTTTACCCGGAAGAATGCTGGTACTGCGCGGGCTGCGTCGAGGAATGCCCGCGGCCGGGGGCGATTAAGATGCTCCACCCGACGCAGCAGCGGATATCGGTCAACTGGAAACGCAAGGACACCGGGGAATATTTCCGCCTGGGTATGAAGAACCCGCCCCCGCCGAACAACCGGCCGCCGTCCGGGGGAGAAAAGCCCTCAAAAAAGGTCAAGTAGAAGTCAGCGGAGCATCAACGTTTCTCCAATGGCTGCATTAATCTGGCACGCAGGCTTTCGGCCTTTCGCGGCGCGGCCAACCAGTAGCTGATGCAGCCTATGGCAAAAGCCGCCATAGCGATGATGAAGGCGGTATGGTAGCTATGCGGGAACGAGACATCGTAAATATAGCCGCCGAGCCACGGTCCGATGGCGCCGCCGAAGCCCATACCGGTCATCAACAGGGCGGATATAGTGCTGATGTTCCGGCCCCGGAAGATGTCCCCCAAACCTACAATAATCACTGGTGAAAACAGCCCGGTGGCGAAGCCGGAGCTTATGGCGTAAACATAAAGCAGCCAGGTTTGAGATGTATCCCTGACCAATGCCAACGCCACGAGTCCGCCGATAGCCAGAATAGCGGATATCGTCAGGGTTTTTTCCCGCCCAATCTTGTCGGATATCGCCGAGCAGACCTGGCCGGCAATGGAGACAAAACCATAAAGCGCGAAGATGGAGGTCGCCAGCAGGCTGCTGAAATGGGCATCTTCGGCGAACTTGACCTGATGGGCCAGCACCATGTAGTTGCCGACACCCCAGAAACAGAACTCGGTGAATACCAGCAGCCAGAGCTGGTAGGTCTTAAGGGCCGCACCCATGGTCCAGTCACGCGCGGGTTTTTGAACCTCTTCGACCCCCCGGTGGCTGGATATCTCCCCGGCGCCGTAAGCCGTCAGTCCTTTATCCTCCGGGCGGTGATAGTAAAAGAGGAGATAGAGCGGGAGCAGTACCACAATAATCAGGCCCCCCATGACCAGGAAAGACGCCTGCCATCTCCAGTGAGAAATCACGACCTGAATCAGCAACGTGTAGACAAAGCTCAGTCCACCCCCGATTTGCCCCAGCCCTACGGCCAGTCCCCGCCTCTTAGCGAACCAGTTTATCACCGACGCATTCAGGATAGGGGAAGCGCAGAAGGCGGAACCGATGGGCGCCAGCACGCCGAAAAGCAGGTAAAAATGCCATAGCGCACCGGCAAAGTAACAGGCGGCGGTGGCAAACGCCAGGAGCAAAAGGCCCAGCACCGCCACGACGCGCGGTTTCCAGCGGTCTACCAGGATACCCGCTACGGGTGAGGCTAATCCGTAGACGAAAATATTCAGCGACAGCATGATGGCCGTGCTGCCGCGATACCATTCAAAATAGTCCAGGACCGGCTCGAAGAAAATGGAAAACGAAGCCCGGATGCCGAAGACCAGCATCATGCTGACTATCATCAGGCCGATAATATACCAGCCGAAGAAGATACGCGGCCGCGCTGTCATCGTTACACCTTTCTACCCTATCTACCAAACGATACCATAAACCACAGCTAAATTCGAACCGAACGCCCAGGGCTTGACCCGCTCTGATACTGGTGATATGATGATGCTGGATGTTAGCTCAAGTCAGATACACAATCTAGACCCCAGTCACACCCCGGTAGGCTCAAGGCTAAGCGCTCTCTTCACGGGAAAAATAGCTATGCCGTTCCTTCCGGGAACGGCTTTTTTCTTTCTTCCCAGTATAAGTAATTAAACTCTTATTCCTTATTTACCGCGGTGTGATGAAGCCGCGGTTTTTTAATTTTTCCCAAATATTACAGAAGGAGAGTCAAATGAATATCAGTAAAGAGAGAATGACAGAATTGCTTAAGAACGACCGCTTTCCGCGCTCGGCGAAATACGACCCGGCCTGGGTTTTGCAGGGCTGGATGGGGCCGAACGTCCTGTGGCTGACGGAGTGGCTATGTGAGAAAATGGAGCTTAAGCCCGGCATGCGTGTGCTGGATATGGGCTGCGGCAAGGCGCTGAGCTCAATCTTCCTGGCTAAAGAGTACGGGGTACAGGTCTGGGCCAACGACCTGTGGATAAGCCCCACCGAGAACTGGCAGCGTATCCGCGAAGCCGGCCTGGAAAACCAGGCCTATCCGATTCATGCCGAAGCGCACGCACTGCCCTATGCCGAGGGGTTCTTCGATGCCATCGTCAGCCTGGATTCGTACCAATACTACGGCACCGATGACCTGTACCTGAGCTACTTCCATAAATTCGTCCGCCGCGGCGGGCAAATCGGGCTAGTGGTGCCGGGGCTAGCATGCGACTTCAAAGGCATGGTGCCGGAGCACCTGACCCGTCCCCGGAAAAACGGCGGCGGCGCGTTGTGGGTGGACGAGTGCTGGTGCTTCCATACCGCTGACTGGTGGCGGCGCCACTGGGATAAATTAAGTGTTATTAAAGAAGTAGCGGCGGACTACCTGCCGGACGGCGTGCGAGACTGGCTGCAATACGAGAAAGCCTGCGAGGAGGCAGGGACGCTAAAGTTCCCCTCCGAAGCGGAAACCCTCGCAGCGGATGGCGGTAGGTATCTCGCTCTTATCAGAATAATCGGACGTAGAAAGTAATAAATATGGGGTGATGGTGGAGGGTTCTTTGCCGTCACCCCATAATGTGGCTATCTCTTGACAGTGCGTTTCCGGGTATACGATGATGGTAGAGGGGCCGGAATATGGATGAAATAGCCGAAATCCTTAATAACAGCCGCACGGTAGCGATAGTCGGCCTCTCGGCCAATCCCGAGCGGCCCAGCTTTATCGTCGGGAAATACCTGAAAGAGCACAGCTATAGAATTATTCCGGTCAACCCCGGTGAAAAAACGATACTCGGCGAGACTAGCTATCCCGACCTCGCGGCAATACCTGAAAAGTTAGATGTCGTCGATATCTTCCGGCGGCCGGAGGATATCCTCCCCATCGTACGCCAGGCTATCACCACCGGCGCCAAGGTCATCTGGATGCAGGAAGGCATCGTTAACGAAGCGGCCGCCGCCGAGGCCCGGAAAGCCGGTTTAAAGGTGGTCATGGATAAGTGTATGCGTAAAGAGCATATCAAGCTCTATGGCGGTGATTGACAAAACAATGTTTATCATTCTGGCCCCGTATCGATGTACGGGGTTCACCCGGTAGTTCTCCCTGAAGAGTAGACTCTGGCCAGAATCCAGGTAGTGGCAATGAGTGGATTCCCGCTTTCGCTGGAATGACACTTAGCGCTACCTCTATTTGCCCTTCTGGAGATAATCAATCATCGGCTGGGTAATCAGCGGCACGACATCGCCGACCATGTGCAGCATCCGGCGTAATTCCTCGCTGGCGTCCCACCCGCTTCAGGTGTTATCATGATTAAAAACGCCGAGGTAATCATGGATATCAGCCTGAGCTTTATGGGCGCCGCCAGGGGCGTTACCGGCTCCCGCTATCTGGTAGAAGCAAATAACGTCAAACTCCTGGTGGACTGCGGCCTCTTCCAGGATAGGGAGTCCCTGAAGAAGAACTGGGAACCGTTCCGGGTGCCGCCGCGTAAGCTGGAGGCGGTCCTGCTGACCCACGCCCATCTGGACCACTGCGGCCTGCTTCCCAAGCTGATCAAAGAGGGATTCCGGAGTAGAATCATCTGTACTCCAGCCACCGCTGAAATCGCTGAAATAATGCTTCTTGATTCTGCCCATATCCAGGAAGAAGATGCCGCCTATAAGAAAAAGAGGCACATCAGGGAGGGGAGGCGGGGCCCATATCTTGAAATCCCGCTGTATACGGTCGCCGATGCCGAAGCGACCCTGCCGTTCTTCAAACCAGTCGATTATAACGAGCCGGTCAACCTCGGTCATGGTATCGAAGCCACTTTCCATGATGCCGGCCATGTGCTCGGCTCGGCCATGATAAGGCTGTTAATCAGCCAAGGACAGGAAAAACGGAGTATAATTTTTTCCGGGGACATCGGCCGGTGGGACCGCCCGATACTCCAGGACCCCAGCGTTTTCCGCCGGACGGACTATATCGTGGTCGAGTCCACCTATGGCGACCGCGTTCATGAGGGCACCGAAGACATCAGCGACGAACTGGCGGAAATAGTGGACTCGGCCTTCAAGGCCGGCGGCAATATCATCGTTCCCAGTTTCGCTCTGCAACGCACCCAGGAAATCCTGTACTACCTCAACACCCTGCGACTGGCCAATCGTATCCCGGCACTGGATGTCTATCTCGACAGTCCGCTGGCGGTAAAAATTACCGGGGTGTTCCAGCGTTTTTCCGGCCTGTTCGACCGGGAGACGAAGGACCTGCTGCGTCAGAGTCACTCCCCCTTCGACTTTCCCGGCCTGAAAATGGTTGAGACAGTTGCAGAGTCGAAGGCGTTGAATAACATCAAAGGGACGGTGATGATTATCGCCGGCTCGGGGATGTGCACCGGCGGCCGCATTAAACATCACCTCAAGGCCAATATCTCCCGGCCGGAGAGCACGGTACTGTTTGTCGGCTACCAGGCGGAAG
>CAZXYV010000148.1:0-5170 GCA_964645025.1 uncultured Dehalococcoidaceae bacterium
TCATTAAAAAGCTGGGCGTGCCCACGAAGCCCGTGACCCTGAGGTCTTTCATGATTTGTATCTGGAGGTCGGTATTGCCGGTGCCGGCTACGACTACCGTCGCCCCGCAATCTCGAATCGCCTCGTGAAAGAGGATACCGGCCGGAGACATATGATAGGTAAAGGTGTTCAAAACGACATCGCCCTGGCGGAACCCGGCTGCCCAGAAGGACTTGGCAAACCACTTAATACTGGAAGGTTGAATCTCATATATAGGCCCGGGGGAGATAAAGACCCTTTCGATGTCCTTAAAGGGAATAGCGGCGACCCCGCCATAGGGAAGCTCGGCTTTCTGCATCTCCAGGAGGTCGGTCTTCCGGGTGACAGGGAGCTTGGCCAGGTCTTTGATGGTACGAACCTGGTCGGGGCTGACGCCGGCTCTATCGAATAGTTTTTTCACGGCCGGGGCATACTGGTAAGCCCTGACAGCCGTCGCTCTCAGCTTGCGAGCCTGGTACTGCGCCCTGACTGCAGGCGACATCGTCTCCAGTTCGTCAAAGAATTCGTCCTTCCGGGGTCTTACAACCATCTCTTTCGCCTCTTGTAGTGCTTTACCTCACGGTAGCTCTTCTTGGTACCCAGCGCGGAAAGGCCGATGTAAAACTCTTTCACGTCCTCGTTGTTTTTCAGGAAATCGGCGCTGCCGTCGAGGACGACCCTACCGTTTTCCATGACATAGCCGTAATGGGCGATACTCAACGCGATCCGCACGTTTTGCTCCACGAGCAGGATGGACGTTTTCTGCTCGGTGTTGAACCGCTTGATAATATCATATATCTCTTCGACGAGCAACGGCGCCAGGCCGAGCGAAGGCTCATCGAGCATCATCAGCTTGGGCGTGGCCATCATCGCCCGCCCGATGACGAGCATCTGCTGCTCGCCGCCGGAGAGATAGCCGGCCGTGTTGCGCCGCAGCTCTTTCAGGCGCGGGAAATAGTCATAGACGACCTCCAGGTCGCGCTTTACCGCCTGGCGGTCACGGCGGTTATGGGCGCCCACGATGAGGTTTTCCTCGGTGTTGAGGTGCTCGAAGACGTGGCGCCCTTCCAGTGCCTGGATGATGCCCAGCTTGCCTATCTCTTCCGCGTTCTTTTTATCGATACGCTCCCCGTTCCACTCGATGCTGCCATCCGTTACCTCACCCTCTTCGGTGTGAAGCAATCCTGATATCGCTTTCAGCGTGGTGCTTTTGCCGGCGCCGTTGGCGCCGAGGAGGGCGATAATCGCGCCTTCTTCCACGGCCAGGGAAACGCCGTGCAGCACCCTGATGACATTGAGATAAGTGACCTCAATGCTATTCAGCTTGAGCATGTTTCATTACCCCTAAGCTTTAACTGTTCCATAATGTCATTCTGAGGGAGCACATTCGCTTCACTCAGTGTAAACTCCGCGACCGAAGAATCTCGGGAAGGGGTGGGGGAAATTCTTTTACACCCCGCCGAGATCCTTCGCTTCGCTCAGGATGACATTTTCAGCTACTTTCCGTACCAGTCAAACTCTTCGTACTTTACCAGTGGCGCTTCTACCCAGGGGCTGGGGCTGCCAATTACTCCATTTACTACCCGGTAAACGCGATTGAACTTGGTCAACCGGTTGTCCCCGGCGGAGTATTTTACCGCCCCCTGTAGCCCGCCAACATCATAGCCATCCAGTTTCTGGAAACCCGATTTTTCAATCGCGCGCCAGGCGTTCACGTCTGCTTTGGCGAGCTTATCATAGCCAACGTTCTTCACAGCGTTCTTTAAAATCTCGGCTATAACCAGGCTCTGCGCCCAGGCGGCAATGTATTCCGCGTTACCTTCATCTTTGGGGTGGAGCCTTTTAACGTATTCCGTCATTTTAGCCATGGCAGGTACATTCTCTGTCCACATCACCGTAGGGAATGTGCCGTACACGCCTTCAACAATGTCCGCCCCGGCCAGGTCAATCAGGGACTTGACCATGGCGGCATGACACATACCAACCGTCATCTTGGGATACAGGCCAAGCTCTTTGGCGTTCTTGACAATGATGCCCGCCGGTTTCGGCGTGCTGGAGATATAAAGGACATCGGGATTGGCGGCTTTAATGCGCGTAAGGGATTCCATTTCAGAGATAGTCGTGGCGGCATGCTCCTCGGTGGCGATAATCTCAACACCCAGTTTATCGGCCATGGCTTTGGCCGCGTTCTTGGCTCCGGCGCCGGTGGGATTGTTCAGCAGGTGGAGGGCCATTTTGGGCTTCCCGGAACCTTTCCAGATGTTCTTCAGATAATAGTTGGTAAAGGCTATCCAGTCATCGCCGTAGTCGGGCGTCTGGCCGTAAATGTGCTGCGGCGGGTGGTAGTTGCTCGGTGAAGGGTAGGCCACCAGTCCGGGGAACTCCGCCCGGTTGGCGATTTCCCGGACATAGTCCATCTCGGTGGATGAAGAGGTGGTGAAGAAGAGGCAGCCTCCGTCCATGAATTGTTTGATGTTGGCTATGGCCTGGTCGGCTTTATACTGGCTATCCAGATTAAAAGCCTCAATCTTGTAGCCGCTAACGCCGCCAAGCTCGGTGTTAATATACTCGATACAATCGAGGTTAGCATCGCGCAGCGGTACACCCTTCTCCGCCGCAATGCCGGTGGTCGGCGTCATAATACCTACCTTGAGTACCTGCCCCGGTTGGGCCTTGGTACCGCAGGCGCTGATGACTGGTAACGTGGCGATAATCATCAGGCAGACCGCAATGACCAACATGATAGATTTGTTTTTCACTTATTCCCTCCCTTTAAAATATAATGTTCATGGTTCGCGTCATATGGTGTGAACTACATAAACCAACCCCTCCTTCATCGGAAATCAGTAGGAAAACGGCCACAGCCGGTAGGCCGCCTTGAAAAGCGACCAGCGGTGGGCGATTCCCCTCGGCTCCAGTATCAGGAAAAGGACGATTACCAGTCCGAAAAGCATCGGGGCGACACCGCTGGCAAAACCGGCCGGAAACATGGTGAACGTATTTTCCAGGAAAGGAACCACATCCCCTAATAGTAACCGCTGTAAAACGCGGATGAAGACCACCCCCAGAATGGGCCCCAGGTTGGTGCCCAGGCCGCCGATGATGATCATACCTATGTAGAGAATCGATTCCGTAAAGCTGAACTGCTCGGCGTTCAAAGAACCCGTGTAATGGGCGTAGAGGCCGCCGGCGATACCGGCAAAAAAGCAGCCGATGAAAAAGGCAAGCAGCTTGTAATACAGCAGGTTGACGCCCATCACCTCGGCGGCCAGGTCATTATCGCGGATGGCGATAAACGCCCGTCCAACTTTCGTCCTGGTCAGATTCTTGGCAAAAAACACACCCAAAACCGCGATTAATATAATAAGATAGAACTGGCTCGACTCGCTGCGGAAGACCAGACCGCCGATGGAGGCAAAGGGCACCGTGATGCCTTCAAAGCCGCCGGTCAGACCCCAGTGATTGATGACCCAGATGATGATAAACTGGGCGGCGATAGTGGTGATAGCCAGGTAAAACCCCTTGACCCGCACCGACGGCAGGCCGAAGATAAGCCCGATAAATCCGGCCACCACCCCGGCGCCGATAAGCCCGACCAGGAAAGGCATCTCGAAGCGGTGGGTCAGGATAGCGGAGGTATAAGCCCCCACGGCGATAAAGCCAGCATGGCCGATGGAAAGCTGCCCGCAGTAGCCGACCAGGATATTCAACCCGACGGCGGCGATGAGGGTGATGCCAATCATGTTGCCGACTGAGAGCCAGTAGTTATCGAGGTAAAGCGGCGCCGTAAAAAGCAGCGCTATAAAGCCGATGAAAAGCACCCAGTGGGTCCTGGTACGCATGATAGCCATGTCTTCAGCGTAAGTATAGTTGCGCGTGCCGCACGGTAGACTCATCCCGCTATATCCTCTCGATACGTTCCTCTCCGAACAGTCCGTAGGGCTTGATAATCATGACGATGATAATAATCACAAAGGGTATAATATCCTTGACCCCGGCCCAGAGGAATGGCGTCAGGTAGCCGCCACCGATGTTCTCCGCGAGGCCGATAATCGGCCCGGCGACGATGGCACCGCCGAAGGAGTCCAGCCCGCCGAGAATTACCACCGAAAAAGACTTTAGCCCGGTCTCGACCAGGCCGTGGGTGATGCCGCCGATGCTCGATATCAGGATACCGCCGATAGCGGCCACGACGCAGGCAAACATCCATGACGTGGAAAACACCCTGGTTACCGGTATGCCGCAGGCCTGGACGGCCATCTGGTCATCGGCGGTGGCCCGCATGGCGATGCCCATCCGGTGGTAGCGGAAGAAAAGGGTCAGCAGGACAAATACCATCAGGCAGATGCCGATTACCCAGGCATACTCCTGGGAAACGACCGCCGGCCCGATGTGGATGACCTCCCTGGGGAAAAGGCGGGGCAAGGCATCCACGCTCCAGGGCCAGATGAACGTTATCACCCCTTCAATAAAGTAGCCGATACCCAGCGTCACCGTGATGAGCGATAGTATCGGCTGGGCGATAAGCGGGCGCAGGGCAAAGCGTTCGATGACCCAGCCCAGGAACAGGGCAAAGAGAACAACTATCGGGAAGGCGATATATACGGGTAAATCGGCCTGCACCAGCATCGAGTAGGTGAACCATGACGACAGGAGCACGATCTGCCCCAGTGCCAGGTTGGCCACGCTGCTTGATTTCCAGATCAGGACAAAGCCCAGCCCGATCAGGGCATATACCATGCCCACTGAGAGACCGGTGATAATGAACTGGAGAAGCTCTCCCATTAATTATTGGCCCCTTTCGAGATTCCCCTGACCTTGATGCCGGTGGTGACCACGCCTTTCCGCCCGTCCCGGTAGGTCACCGGCGCCTCCACGCTGACGGCTTCTTGGCCGCCGTACATGGCGTCAATCAGGTCTTTGTACCGCTGCTCCATGAACTCCCTCCGTAACTTCCTCGTACGCGTTAGCTCGGCTTCATCCGGGTCGAACTCTTTATGCAGGAGGACGAACTTCCGCACGCGGGACGGCTCCGGCAGATAGCCGTTGACCCGCTCCAGGTCCTGCCGCACGAGGTCGGCCACCTCGTTTTTCTGGGAAAGGTCGACAAAGGTGGTATAAGGTATGCGGTGCCGCTCCGCCCACTTCCCTA
>CAZXYV010000149.1:0-5114 GCA_964645025.1 uncultured Dehalococcoidaceae bacterium
AGAGGCTGATTAGCCTCAGGCTGCTGGTCATGATGATGTAGATGAAGACCCCGATGAATATATGTATATAGTACAGGGACATACCCATCGGGGGAAGCAGGAATAACAAAATAACCACCAGGGCTATTATCGCCGCCCCGGTATATTTCCCTTTACCGGTGAGAAACCCCTTTTTAAGCATGTCCCATCCTGCCGCTAAAACAGCTCATATCCAAATAGTCCCCTGGGGCGGATGAGCAGTATCAGAATAATTATCCCGATAGTAATCGCCTGGGCGGCCAGGGGATTCATGGCTACCGGCAGGACAGCATCCATAAAACCGATAATCAGGCCCCCTACCAGTATGCCGCCGAAGCTGCCGATGCCGCTTAAAATCACTACTTCAATGGCCTTCATCAGCATGTTATCGCCCATGAACGGGCCCAGAAAATATAGTGAAGACATGAGCGTACCGGACAGTGTCGCCAGGACGCAGGCGATGACCGTGGCGATGGCGGCGGTGCGGTTGACATTGATTCCCTGAAGCGCTGCGCCTTCCCTGTCTTGGGCTACAGCCAGCATTTGCTGGCCTATTCTGGTCTTTTGGATGAGCAGGGTCAGCAGGACTAACAGCGCAATGCCTATCACCAGAGTCAGTATTTTATCGAAGCTGACCGATACCACGCCGATTTTCAGGTAGCCCGGGATGAAGGGGGGTAAAGCCCGGTTGCTCCCGCCGACCGTGACCACTACCGCCGTCTCCAGAATCAGAATCAGGGCTACCGACATCACGATAACTTCAAAGGCCTTGCCTCCGAACGGCCGGAAGCAGAACCTTTCCAGGAATAGTCCGAAAGACCCTATGACGAGCATCGAAATTACTAGTGCCGCCCACTGGTTGACCCCGAGCGTCTTGGCCAGACCGTAGGTGATGAAAGCCCCGACCATGTAGATGGCCCCGTGGGCGAAGTTGAAAATGCCCATGATACTCAGCAGCAGGGCCAGCCCTAGAGCTACCATGATGTATATCGCCGATAAGACTATGCCGTTTACCGAGCTTACGAGAGCTATTTCCATAAATCCTCGTCCGGGATAGTACCCACAGATATAGCCAGTGAAAGCGTGGGGTTTAAACTCCGCCTGAACCGACAGTAGAAATAGTCCATATTAGAACCTCGCCCCTTTTTGAAAAGGGTGAGGCCGGTTGTCCTGTATCATTTTTTTGGTATGTTATCTAGCGCTTACCTGCCCGGATATGGAATGGTCGCCGGGCAGGTAAGCGGTGCCTTTTCAGGGCATGCGTGCCTGGTCCAGCGCAATCCATCCGCCCAGTTCAATCTTGCCATTCTTGATGACGGATATCGGTGTCTTGAAATACACGTTATGGTTGACGCCAAAAGTCTGCAGTCCGCCCATCTTACCTTCGCCGAAGATAGTATCGATTTTATCCATCTTTTCCCATTTCGCGGCGACTACCTTGGGGTCCAGACTGTTGGCAGCTTCAATCGCCTGCACCAGGGAATAAACGGCCCCGAACCCCTGGACATGCATCGTATTCAATTCCTTGTATTTTTCCGTTGCCATTTTTATCACGTCCTTGGTGATTTGCGGCAAACCGGAAAGAGTGGCATCTGAAGGAATACTGTTGCCGAAGAAACCGTTGGCATCATTACCGGCAATCTGCGCAACATCACCCAGAGTGGGATATGAGCAACTGAAGACCGGTTTGGTATATCCCAGCCCGCGCACAGATTTCAATATCATCCCCAGCCAGGCGGAAACGCCGTTCCCCAGCATGATGGCATCAGTATTCAGAGCGATGGCTTTCTGGGCGATAGGCGTGAAGTCCGTAGTGCCCGGAGCGTAACCGACGATGTCACCCTTAATCGTAAGTCCGAGCTTGGTGGCCGTAGCCCTGACGACCGGGTCATTATCTTTAATCTGCCCGTCGTCCACCAGTATATAGGCGACGGTCTTAACATCAGGGTATTTCTGCTTGAGATAGGCCAGCGCCGTTGCCTGCCCCGAGTAGCTGCAGTTACTGCCGACGAATTTTAAGGGATATTTTGTCCCCATTTCGGTCTTCATACCGTTCTGGTAGATGGCGGTATAAAGTACGCCAGCTGGCTCGGTGACGGCATCTATGGCCGTGGTCAGAAAGGCCGGACCGGTCCCGGCGATGAACTTCACTTTTTTATCGAATACCAGCTCGTTAGCGGCCGCGGTGGCGCCTTCGGGTGTGCTTTTGCTATCCCGTAGCTCGATTGCAAGCATATACTTTTCACCGCCAACGGTCAGGCCGCCTTTATTATTGATGTAATCTTTCGCCAGCGTCTCGCCTTCCGGAACGTATTTCATAATATCCGCAAACATACCGGTCATGGCATCAATTTCGCCGATAGTAAGTGTCTTGGCGTTGGCGGTGCTGGCAGGTTCGGAAGTGCAGGAAATCGTGGTTGAAAGTAATATTACGAAAAGTAATCCAACTATTAAGAATTTCTTCAAAGGTGTTTCCTCCTGATTAATCTATTGAAAAAACCAGAGCCTTGGTCTTGCGTATTATAAAAATATCCTCTTATTTCATTAGCCCTCCTTAATAAAAACAAAGGAACACCATGTGTGTGAGGGGTTAAAATAAATGTAAACCTTTGCAGGTTTTTTGTCAATCGGGAATCCAGCGGAGGAGCGGAAGTCTGGATTTTCGGGTCAATTCCGAGAAAGACGGTGATAATGGAAGGAGGGAGCCATGCGGAGACAGCCGGGCAGGGGCTTTACCTGAACCTAGGACTTGCGGGCCTTTTTCCGGAAAAACAGCAGCGCGCCGATAGAACCGATACCCAGCGCGCCGATGCCGATGATAAGCCAGCGGTTCTGGAGAATCTGCTGCCATTTGGGAGGCGGCGCGTTAATATTACCAGTGATGTCTTTAACCGGTGCCGGAGTTGAATTCGGCTGGGAAAGGCTTTCTCCGGTTTTGGCTGTGGTTGTTGACGCCGGGGCCGGTTGTTTCACTTCGGTCTTTTTAGTAGATTCAGTTGTAGCAGGCGGCTTGACACTGCCACGGGATTGCACGGCGAGTTTAATGGTTTTTTCGTTATTGGATTCATTGCTCTCGGCAATAGTATCGTTGCCATCGGCAATCAACCTGATAGAGTGTTCTCCAGACGCGAACGCATAAGTGAAAACAACGGTAGTTGTTCCGCCGGGACTGATTTCACCGGTATCGAGAGATAACGGCTTGGTGCCATCGATGTAGCCGGACAAGAGCGTACCGGCGGCCCGGCCGTAGCCCCGGTTACGTATGCTGGCGGTGAAGGATACCGGTACGATTTCGGGGGGACTTTCCGGCGACCAGGTTATGGAGTCGATGATAAGGTCCGGGGCGAGGAGTAAGGCCGTTTTGGTATTATTGGATTCATCTCTTTCAATGATTTGGTCGTCTTCATCAATAACGGCGGTAAATGTGAACGACTGCTTCTGCGTTGACCAGGTGAAGGACCTGGTAACCGTAGTCCCCGGTTCGATATCTTCAATGCGGTGCTTACCCATAAAGGTTTTGTCCACGTAGTAGGAGATATAGGTAACGCCGGCCTTCAGGTCGCCGCGGTTTTTGACGGTGATATCGAAGGTAGTCCTGTCACCGGTGGCCGGTGCTTCCGGAGACCAGTTGATGGCCTGGACAATCAGGTCCGGGGCAGCGAGCGAGAATGACGTCTCTTTTTTATTGTTCGACTCATTAGTCTCAAATACAGTATCGTTACAGTCCAGTGACGCACTGACTTTATACGTATCTTTAAAAGGGAGTCCCTGTAAAGGGACGGTGATATCTAGCGTCAGCGTCTGGCCGGCGTCAAGCTCGTTAGTATAGGCCGAATTCACCAGAGTGGCATCGATGTAGATAGCGGTAGCTGAAGGGCTGGCTTTACCGGTGCCCTGGTTTTTCACTCCCAGGGTAATCGTCAAGGTTTGTCCTATGGCAGGTTTCGCCGGTGAACAGGTGATTTGCTCAATGACAAGGTCAGCAGAAGGCACCGGTTTGGTAGATGTTACCGTTTTCGTCAGGGTGTTGTTGGACTCATTGCTCTCTTTGACGATGTTGGTTACATCGATTGATGCCTTAACAGTATGGGAGAAGAGCCTGGGCATCCAGGTGAATATGGCTGTGGTGGTGTTGTCGGCAGTCAGGGCCGGTACTATGACGTTAAACACATAAGCATTATCAATACTGAATTTGAGCTCTGTAGAACCGGCGGTCCCTTTACCCTGGTTTTTCACCGTTATGGTGAATGTCACCGGATTGTTTAGTAACGGGCTTGAGGGTGACCACGTGATGTCCTGGATGATGAGGTCGGGAGAGAATAGCGGTAATGAGAATGTTTTGCTATTATTTGTCTCGTCGCTTTCTTTAATCAGGTTATCGGTATCGATTTTCACAGAAAAGGTGCGCGACCTGTTTTCATAAATCCATTCGTAAGTTGTCGTCGTCGTGGCGCCGGCGCCCAGTACGCCCAGGAAAACGCAGTCCTGAGGGCTATCGTCGAGGTAGTAGGTCATACTGGCGGACCCGGCCTTACCGCTTCCCTGGTTTTTAACAGTTATAGTGAAGGCGACGGTATCATTTAATATAGGGTTTTCCGGTGACATGGTAATAGCGCTGACGATTAAGTCAGGTTCCTTGGTAGCACAGGTAGCTTCAGAATCATTATTGGTCTCATCGCTCTCGGTGACCTGGTGCAATACATCGGCCGTCGCCCTGATGTTATGAATACCGGGTGCGGCTGTCCAGGTGAAAGTCTCTTGCGCGCTGTCGCCGGCTTCTATCCAGGTAATAAAACGGTAACCACGGGAACTGCCATCGATGGAAAAGTCGACATGGGAGGCGCCGGCTCTTATATCGCCCTGATTGATAATCGTTACCGTGAAGCTTACTTTATCTCCCAGGGACGGATTGAGCGGTGTCCAGGAAATCGCATCGATGGCCAGGTCAGGGGCAAGGACGGAAAAGGCGCAGGTTTTATCGTTGTTGTCCTCTATGGACTCGTCGATGTTTCCGTCGCTATTGATTATCTCTCGGAAAAGGTGCGCCCCGGGCTGCGCGTTCCACGTGAAAGTCTTTACCGTGACCACGCCGGGGT
>CAZXYV010000150.1:0-5084 GCA_964645025.1 uncultured Dehalococcoidaceae bacterium
TAGAAAAGGGTTATCTCTACCCGCCAAAGGGGCCGGGTCTGGGGATTGAACTTAATGAGGAAATGATAAAACGGTACGCGTCTCCAGGTATTAATGAAATCATAGTCGAGTAATTAACGATAGTATCGTTAGCGAAAAAATCGGGCCCGTGGCGGATGTCGCCGGCACCAGAGGCTAAGATACCGGTAACCCTAACTCCGTAGGTGGTAACCTAATTGACGGCTGGTCAATTTGCCGTTATTAAGGGGGTTAAGAATGTCGGGAAAGAATGTCAAGAAACAAAATAAAGTCAAGCCGGGCAAGTTTGTCGTTGAGCCGCCAACTCTTATTTCGTTTGGGTTTGAGTGGTATATTGTGGGAGATGATAACCACAATGCCACAGTGGCAGTCTGGTATCGTGAAAAAGGAGAAAGTGACTGGAGAAAGGCGCTACCTCTTCTTCGCATCCAGAATGAAGAAAGCATTGCCAGGTTTCTTAGCAACAGCATAGATTATGTAACTCCGAACCTGTTTGCCGGGAGCATATTCGACCTGAAACCCGGTACAGAATATGAGTGCAAGTTTCTTATGTCAGACCCGGACGGCGTGAGGGGTAATGCCGAGAAAACAGTGGCGGTAACCACTCGTCCTGAGCCAAAACCCTTCGAGGGTGGACAAGTCTACCACGTATACCCCAGTGATTATGCGGGACCAAAGCAAGAACCTGCATTTATCAACTTGATGGCTGCTTATTACACTGGCTGGTGTGAAGCAGATTGGTGGAATGTTGCCCCACCTCGTGTTCAGCCCGGTGATGTTATCCTAGTCCATGCTGGCGTTTATAAAGATGATTGGACTTTCTACGGGGGTGACATCTGGGGGCAGAGTATGGGTACTCCTTTCCAGGGAACGTATTACCTGACCGCCAAGGGAACACCCGAGAAGCCTATCGTCATAAAAGCGGCCGGTGATGGTGAAATCATTTTCGATGGCAATGGCAACTTCAACCTCTTCAATGTTACAGCCGCAGACTATCATTACTTTGAAGGTCTTACAGTCCGTAATACATATGTCGCTTTTCTAGCGGGCAATAAAAATATAATCGGTTCCAGCGGATTGACAGTCAAGAGGTGCCACTTTGAAAATATTGACAAAGGCATTCACACCGATTGGTCAGGCTCAAAGAACTTCTACATTGCTGATAACGTGTTTATCGGCAGGCATGACCCAAAAGTATTGCATGGATGGACTAATCTCCCCCCGCGTAGCTCCCCCTACCCCTATGAAAAGTGTTTATCTGAATATGCGGTCAAGGTCGCCGGAGCAGGTCACGTTATATGTCACAATTATGTTGCAAATTTCCATGACGGGATAGATCATGCTACATATGGTGTCCCGGATGGCTATCCACCCTATGGTCACCCGGATGTCTATCCACTTGAAGAGGTATTGCGACAGGATAGGACGTTCGTTTCAATCGACATCTATAATAACTTCATCACTAACATACACGACAACTTCATTGAAGCTGACGGCGCCATGTATAACATACGTGTCTTGCGCAATCTCTGCATAAGCGCCGCCGCTAATGCCTTGAGCCAACAGACACTTTACGGCGGCCCAGCGTATTTTATACGGAACATCGTCTACCATGCCCCGAACAGCGTAAAACATGCACAAAATCCATCAGGGTTAATCTACTATCACAACACGTTTGCTGCCAAGGTGGACGCTTCCCAGGCTTCGAACTATCATTTTAGGAATAACCTCATTCTTGGATGGCAGCCCTCGGAAACAATTTTCTCGGTGGATAGTTTCACTAATTATACATCATCTGACTATAATGGCTTCCGTCCTGACCCGGGAGCCGAGCATTCATTCGTATGGAAATCTCCTCCTTTTGACGTGATGAAGAACTACTCCGAACCAAGGGTAGAACGTAAATTTGCAACTCTGGCGGAATACAGCCAGGCCACCGGCCAGGACAAGAACAGTATACTCGTAGATTACGATATATTTTTAAATGTACGACAAGCCGACCCGAGTGACGTTACCAGAATTTATAAAGCTGAAGACCTGGATTTTCGGCTTAAGCCAGATGCCGCAGCTGTTGATGCCGGGTGCATTATCCCCAATATCAACGACGACTTTATCGGTAAAGCACCGGACCTTGGGGCATTGGAGGCCGGTCAGCCGCTTCCTGTTTATGGACCGAGACCGTAATGAGCTGGCAGCAAAGGAGGGCTCTGGCAGCGGATTCGTAGTACATGAGCTCTCCTTCGAAAATTAATGGTAAAGAGATAAGGAGGGAAAAAGATGAAAAGGCGAAGTTCCAGCATGTCCCCGGTCGCTGAGGAGGTCATGGGAATGATTCAGGACCTTTGCGACCTCGCCGGGTACGGTATTCATTCCGGGATAAATATCGGGGAGAAAGGAGAGGCGGCGGCAAACTATATCCTCGGCAAACTCCATGCGGCCGGTTTGAAAAACGCCAGATTGGAGCCAATCAAAGTGAATAGCCCCTTCCCCGACGAATATGAGGTGAAGGTTGAAGCTGAAGGCAAAGAAATTTCGCTGTCAGATTCCTGCATGCCTTTACATTGGACGGCGGGGACTCCTCCCCAAGGCATTACCGGTGAACTGGTATATCTGGGGGTCGGCGGCGCGTCCGATTTTGAGCTCGCTGATGTTACCGGCAAGATTGCTCTGATAGATGAGAAATTCATCCGTTCCCAGGCAAGCGCCAAAGAGCCAACCATTACGGCTAAAAATAAAGGAGCTATCGCCGTATTCCGGGCAAACATGCAGGTGGATAGCCCGCAACAGCAAAAAAGGGAAGGCACACCGACCGATATTTTCCCGATTCCGGTCTTCAGTTTCAGCAAAAGCGGGGGTGATTATCTGAGAAATCTGGCTGTGTCTGGCACGCGTCATACCGTTAAAGTGAAGCTCGATGTGCCGCATGGAGTATACGATGCCTTTAACGTGGCCTTCGAGCTGCCGGGGAACGGCAGCTCAGACGAGGTAATTCTGGTCGGGACGCATTATGATACCGGTCATTTCACCGGCGCGGTTGATAACAATGGCAGCGTGGCTTTGATGATAAAGTGGGCGCAATATTTTGCCTCCAAGCCCAGGGCGTCTAGGAACCGCGACATGCTCTTCGCCTGGTGCCTCGGGCACGATTTCGACCTTAATTCGGGCCATTTCCAATTTGCTGAGGCGCATAAGGACCGGCTGGCCAAAGCAATAGTGTGGGATGTAGACCATGCTGCCGGCGGTATTAGATACGTATATGATGAAACCGCAGGCAAAATTGTACCGGCTGAAGGCGAAACCTGCGAGTTTTTTATCATATCCAATAATTACGTTTTTACCAGGCTCGCCGCGTTCACGATGGACAAATACGGATTTATTTGCACGCAGAACCGGTTTAGGACGGTCGGCAGCGGACCTCAATGGGGCATGGCGCCGACAACCAGTCCGTGGGTTAATGTGGCAAGTATCCCTATATATTACCATTCCACACTGGATACGCCGGACAAGATTACGCTAGACCAAATAAATCGTGCTTATAGCGCACATATTGAAATTGTGGAAAATATCGACCGTACACCAGAGGGATTCCTTTTCTACGATAACATCAGTACGACTCGTCCAAATGTTCCTCCACGGGTAAGCATTGCGATATTGTCAGACACGGTAAGGGCGGGAGATAGTGTCACGGTGTGGAATGACGAAACTCGCTTCTACGATGACAAAACAAGTTATCATTATCCAGCACTGCCTGAATGGGCAGGCACCACATGGGATTGGGGAGACGGCACTCCTACCACTATCGGTGGCCCTACTGCCACTCATGTTTACCAGAAACCTGGAACCTATACAATTACAATGAAGTTTACGGATACAGAGGCTGCTACAGCGGCGGCCACTAAAGAGGTTAGGGTATTGCCTTTGCCAGCACGGTAGTATCTTTCTGGTAAGAATAGGCAGGCGATATCACACGCCTGTCACTTTATTGTCAATGGGTATTGCACATTCTGAGACTGCCGAAAAAGTCGCTTTCCGCCGCGCTAAAAAATAGTCCTTGAATATACCACTTGAGGATAGATACGTGATAAGATACGGATAACCAAGCCGTGGGAAGTGGCTCATGCTGAAGTCAAAATCGCCTCAAGAGTCGTTCTACTATTAGTCAGAACGGGTGTCCAATTGTTATATTCTGTTTCTAGGCTTTCAGTAAAACCTCGTCTCCCTTCCACTCAAACTTGGCATTTAGAGCTGCTCCCTGAGTAGCATTTTCGATATAATCGTATACTTCCTGCCCCCTTTTATCATGCTTTAGTATTTCTACCTGGCGTCTTTCATTGGGATAGCAGGGAAGATAACTCGCTTGAGTGATCTTACCGTTACTTATAATGAACTTGGCGATGACTGTCATCCTTTGCCAGTAGTTATGAGGAAAAGGCACCATTTTGTGCCCCGGCCCGAAAAAGAAAGGGCCCCCGTGATCCCTTGTGAACTGCGCTATACGTGCGATTGTTGATGGAGGGCTGGCGCGCCATGCGAAATCTCCAAGATTATGAAATATCCATTTCCCTTTGTAATTCTCAATACCCTTGAGCATGTGGGAATGGTCTCCCACAACCAGGTCGGCCCCGGCATCGATGGCGGCATGTGATACTTGTTTTTCGTACGATGCCAGTCTGACCGGAATAAAGGCCATCCCCTTGTGGAGATGTACCACCAGGACATCACACTGGGACCTTAGTTTCCGGATATCGTCAACCATCGCTTGCAGGCTGGCGGGCTCTGCAAATGTGTACACGGACGGTAAGTTTCCGATAAGCGAGAAGGAGTGATACGCGGTAAGGATGGTTATATAAGCACATCCTGGCTTGGTGGGCGAAGCCCAAGATGACATCGGGCCAACGCAATTATAGCTGAGACAACCGAATCGCATTCCCCCCCGCTCGATTACGGCAGGGCGTCTGGCTTCGTTGAGGGTCTTTCCGCATCCACAACAAACGATGCCATATTTCTGAAGGTCGTTAATGGTATCTTCTATCCCCGGCAGACCTGCGTCATAAGTATGATTACCG
>CAZXYV010000151.1:0-2169 GCA_964645025.1 uncultured Dehalococcoidaceae bacterium
ACATGTGTTTCTACATCAAGACGGAAACCGTGCATGCCTATCGGATTCTTCACGCCCTGCTGGCCGTCCACGGTATAGTTCCGCGGTATGACATGGAGCAGCCTTCTATCACTGGCGGTTTTTACGCTCTCGGCGGAGGCAAGGACGCGTTTCAGGTCGTCCGGACGGACGACGCGGTCATTACGCGTAATGGCAACCACGCCGTGGTTATTCATCGAGGTCACATGCCGGCCGGTAACGCCGACATAGGCCGACTCCACCTTGTAGTTGCTGGCCTGTTCAGCCCTTCTCACTGATTCACGAATCGACTCTCTGGCTTCATTGATGTTGACCACCAGGCCTTTATGCAGCCCTTTGGACGGGAAAATACCGACGCCCACCACCCGGGGTACGCCGTTATCTTTCACATCCGCCAGTATCGTGCATATCTTGGTGGTACCGACATCAATCGCCGCGACAACATTCCGTTTTTTCATCTGCCCTCCTTAGTACTGGATTGATATTACTCCATGGGGTTACCCAGTTATTGCATATAATTAGAAACCTCCTTTCAGAATCTCATAGTATTTTAAGCCGCTAAAAAGACCGTTCTTATCTTCTCCAGTAAAGCTGGCCTCCGCCAGGCTCCGGACCTGGCGATGGTCAGGAAGGTATGGTCCTCCGTGGTCGCATAGCAATCACCCTGGGCAATAATGCGCTCCGCCGCTCTCAGTTTGGCGCTGCGGCTGCGCGGATTAACTCCAACCTCCGTCAGGGAAGGGGTTATCACCTTTTTATTTATCAGTCTCAAGCTCGGGGTATGACCGCAGACGCAGACAGGGGTTTCCGGCGGGCAGATGCAGCCCCGGGACTCTTTCTGAAGGAACTGCTTGACTATCCTGTCTTCCAGCGAGTGATAGCTGATGACCACCAGCTTGCCTTCATAGCCGAGAAGCTCGACTGCCTGTCTCAGGGCGGATTCCAGATATTCGAGCTCATGGTTGACCGCGATGCGCAGGGCCTGGAAGGTCTTGGTGGCGGGGTGTATCCTGCCTCTCCGCCCGACGGCTCTCTCGATAAGCTGGGCCAACTGGAGTGTGGTCGCTATCGGGCGTTCCCTGACGATTTCCCGGGCGATCCTGCGACTATGGATTTCCTCGCCGTAGGTATAAATAATATGGGCCAGCCTTTCCTCGGGAGACGTGTTGACGATATCGGCGGCGGTAGTCTTCTGGCCAGGGTTGAACCGCATATCCAGCGGGTTATCGAACTGAAAGCTGAATCCGCGGCCGCTATCGCTGAGCTGGATGGAGGAAAGCCCGAGGTCAAATAGTATGCCATGTACCGGGAAGAAATCATGTTTGATACAGATAGATTGTAGATTTGAAAAGCTATCATTGACCAGGAGGACGGCAGGCTGGAAAGGGTTGAGTCTCTCTCTGGCTATAGCTATAGCGGCGGGGTCGGCATCGATGCCGAGTAGCTGTCCCCCTGGCGAGGCATGTTCCAGGATGGCGGCGGCGTGTCCCGCGCCGCCGAGCGTGCAATCGATATAACGGCCGCCTGGCTGGACGTCCAGGGCTTTAAGCGTCTCAGATAGTAAGACCGGGGTATGGCTGGAGGCTGACCTGCTTTTTGTCATCAGGTATTCTCCAGGCTCTCAATAATCTGCCAGGCCTGTTCCTGGCTTTCCTTCTTCTCTTCCTCCCAGAGCACTTTGTCCCATATCTCCAGATAGGTATTGGCACCGGCGATAACCACCTCATCAATCATGCCGGCATGTTCACGGAGCGGTGCCGGTATGGGGATGCGCCCCTGATTATCTATCCTGGTGCTGAAAGCCGTGGCGAAGAGAACCCGACTCAGCTTTCTCATCTTGCTGCGTGTCAGAGCATTACCGGTAAGCTTGGTGGATAGCTTTTTCCATTCCACCACGGTAAAGACGGTGATGCATTTCTCGGCTCCGGGCGTCAATACCACGCCGTCTTTCAAGGCGTTGCGGAAACGGGGCGGTACGGGCACCCGGCCTTTTTCGTCTATTTTGTAGCCATATTCGCCGTAAAACATAGTTTTACTATTTACCCTATCTTACCACCTATTACCACGTTTTACCATTTTAGAACACAATACCCCCTGTTTGTCAAGTGTTTTACCCACCTTTTATCTATATTTTTTGATAATTGTGAGAAA
>CAZXYV010000151.1:2269-5056 GCA_964645025.1 uncultured Dehalococcoidaceae bacterium
GTCCGGCGGCATCCTTTCGATGGCATAGCGGAGAGCTGTCCTCGGCATAATTTTTTTGTTTTTCATGATATAGTTAAAGACTTCTGCCTGGTGGGTGGTACTGGCATCTTTGAGCAGCCAGCCGTAGCCCTTTTGTACCAGGTCGTCGTGGTCTGTTAACAGGCTATCTGATATTTCAAAGATATACTTGAGGAATTTGCCCTGTTTGGCCGGGATAATTAATGTCACCGCGGCCGATCGCCTGAGCCAGCGGCTATCAGAACCAGCCCATTGCTTTAGATTTTCGATAAACTGCGGGTATTTCTCCACCAACGCGCCGATGGTGTGGTTGCAAAGTGTATCGCACTTGGCCCAGCTATTCACATATTTTCGCAGCCATCTTTCGAACGTTGTAAAATCATCCGGTTCATATTCCCTATTTTGTCGGTAGGCCCAATTAAAGGCGATGAAGGCCTCCTCGATGTAGTCTGACTTTAAAAGCTCTTCGCAGAGGAGGAAAATCTCCTTCTTGCCCGGGGATTGAATTTCCCGGTAATACTGCCTGGCTATTTTATCTACGATAGATGTCTTGACCCCGTAATAGGTGACTTTCTCTTTAAAGAAGCGCTGGAAGTTGCTTTTGGTTTTTTCATCCGCCTGCTGTACCAGTTCCCGGCGGATAGCGGCGATAATGTCTTTTGCCATGGTACGTGCTCCTGATACTGGTTTTATTTTCTGTGGTTACATTATACATTAATATATCGATAGTCATGCGCCTACTTCCCCCGTCAGCCTCATATGTGGTAGAATATAATTTGTTTTCATAAAAGACCATGATAAATGTAGGGATTTTAACCGTCAGTGATAAAGGCTCACAGGGGCTGCGGCAGGATAAAAGCGGCCCGGTAATCCGTGATATGCTGGCCGCACTCAAATGCGCTGTGGTTAAATATGAGATTATCCCGGATGAGCGTGAGATTATCTCTGAAAAACTTATCGAGTGGGCGGATGGGGGCAAGGTGGATGTCATACTGACCAATGGGGGGACGGGCTTAAGCACGCGGGATGTCACGCCGGAGGCCACTCTGGCGGTAATTGATAAAAACGTACCCGGTATCGCCGAGGCGATGCGGGCAAAATCGCTGGCAATAACGCCGACGGCCATGTTGAGCCGGGCGGTAGCCGGTCTGCGAGGGCAGTGCCTTATTTTAAACCTGCCGGGCAGCCCGAAGGCGGTCAGGGAATGCCTGGAGGTAATACTCCCGGCCCTCCCGCACGCTGTGGAAATTATCAAGGGAGTGGTCACGGAGCATACGATTAGTATGCCGGGATAGTTTTAGAAAATGAAAATCGATATTTTGACGCTTTTCCCGCCGATGTTCGAGGCGCCTTTCAGCTTCGGCATTTTCAAGCGGGCTATCGATAATGGGCTGGTCAGACTGAATGTCCATAACATCAGGGACTATACGCACGATAAACACCACACCGCTGACGATTCACCCTACGGCGGCGGCGCCGGCATGGTGCTCAAGCCCGGGCCAATCTTCGAGGCGGTGGAGGCCATTAAAGCCGGTGTCACGGAGGCAGAAGAACTATCGGTTATTCTGCTCACGCCGCAGGGGCGTCTTTTTAACCAGACGGTGGCGCAGGAGCTAGCGCAAAAACGGCACCTCGTCTTTATCTGCGGCCACTATGAAGGCGAGGATGAGCGGGTGCGGGAACACCTGGCCACCGATGAAATCAGCATTGGCGACTATGTCCTGACCGGCGGCGAGCTGCCCGCCATGGTGGTCATCGACGCCGTGCTGCGGCTCAGGCCGGGCGTGCTCGGCTCGGAAGAGTCGGCACGGGAAGATTCTCATGCCAGCGGGCTTTTGGAATATCCGCAATATACCCGTCCCGAGGACTTCCGGGGCTGGAAGGTGCCCGAGGTGCTGCTGTCCGGCGACCATGCCCGGATTGCCCGGTGGCGCCGGGAGCAGATTATCCGGCGGACCCTGGAGCGCCGCCCGGAACTGTTAGATAAGGCCAACCTAGGGCGGGAAGATAAAAAACTGGTAGAACGCCTCATCAGTGGGAAGTCACAGGTTAATAATGATAGGGAGTCTTAACATGAACGTCGCATCTCTGTTTGAAATCAAAAAGAATCCGAAAATTCCTGACATCGCCCCCGGTGACACGGTCAAGGTGAGTGCCAGGATAGTGGAAGGCGGCAAGGAGCGCATCCAGATTTTCCAGGGCGTCGTCCTCAAGATAAAGCGCGGCGGCGCCAGCGCCAGCTTTACGGTCAGGCATGTCGCCTTCGGGATAGGTGTGGAACGCACCTTCCCGCTGAGTTCATCGCTCGTGGAAAAAGTGGAAATCGTGCGGCAGGGTAAAGTGCGCCGCTCCCGGCTCTATTACCTGCGGGGTCTTAGCGGTAAAGAGGCCCGCCGCAAGATAAAGCGCGTGGAGCGGAAGCTCAGACAGGTCGGTGAGGAGTTGCTCCAGGCGCCGCCTGAAGAAGTCATCGAGCCGATGCCGGAAGTAGCGGTCGAGGAAAAACCGGCAGCCGCGGCGACGGAAACCGCCCCTGCCGCGGTGAAGGAACCCGAAACGGCGGTTAAAACGGCTCCGGCTGCGGAAAAGGCCGCTGTTAAAGATACTCCTGCCGTACCGCCCGCCGAAGAGAAAAAAGAAACCACCTAACCTTTATCAGCAAGTCATCAAAACTACGGTGCTGGGCGTAATATGACTGCCTTCTGGAGTCTGGAATGAAATATGCCGAGGTCAGTGTCAATTCGCCGGTAGCCCAGCGCCGTACCTTCA
>CAZXYV010000152.1:0-5003 GCA_964645025.1 uncultured Dehalococcoidaceae bacterium
GGCTGTAGAGCCACCGGTCATCAATAAAGATGACCGGATTGTCATCCCGGATGGAGGAAATCAGCAGTCCTTTAGCATCGGCAGGCGTGGTCGGCATAGCCACTTTCAGGCCGGGGATATGGGCATAGACTGAATACATGCTCTTGCTGTGCTGAAAGCCCTGCCCCCATCCCCGCCCGATGACCGCCCGGATAACCATGGGCACCTTAAGCTCACCTCCGGAGCTATAAGCATAGCTGGAAACCATGTTGGCGAGCTGGTTCATGGCCAGAACGAGGAAATCGGCCCGCATGTGAACATGGACAGGCCTCATGCCATTGACGGCGGCGCCCAGCCCGAAGCCGGTCAGCGCGTCCTCGGACAGGGGTGTGTCAAAGCACCTTTCCCGGCCGAACTTTTCCGCCAGTCCGGTGGTGCTGCCGAATATTCCCTTGTGGTCGGGAACGCCTATCCCGTAGACGAAAATGCTCGGGTCCCGGGCCATTTCCTGGCACAGGGCTTCATTGATGGCATCACGATAAGTAAGTTTCCTGCTCATGCGAAAACACCTTTATACAATTCATCGGCATCGGCAAAGGGGGCTTCCTTAGCCCTTTTGACGCTGTTTTCTATCCGGCCACAGATTTCCTCTTCAACCTTTTTAATCTCTGCCTCTTTAACGCCCTGCTTAATGAGCTTTTTCCTTTGCAGGTTGACCGGGTCAACCTTATACCACGCCTCGAAATCTTCCCGCGAGCGGTAGCCGGCGTTAAAATCCTCGTTCACGCCGACGTGCTCCAGATAGCGGTAATATCTTAAATGCAGGAAACAGGGTATAGTTCTTTTTTTGATTTCGTCGATGGCCTTAAGGGTTAAATTGTAAATCGCTTCGACGTCGGTGGTATTGTCTTTCAGGACATGGCAATTGAACCTTGAGACGATATCGGTACCGGATTTGTATCCCTGTCTCAGGGCAGCCGGCGTATGGACGGCCAGCTGATTATCCTCGCAAACGAATAAAATGGGTAGTTTCATCAGACAGGCGAGGTTCAGGCTCTCCCAGAAAGCGCCTTCGTCCATCGCCCCGTCCCCGAAGAATACGGCGGTCATTTTACCGTTTCCCTGCCGCTTGTTGGCGTAAGCCGCGCCCACGGCCACCGCGATATGACTGGCCACGATAGCGGAGGTGCCCATGAAGCCGGATTGGGGGGCGCACATGTGCATCGAGCCGCCTTTACCTTTTAACCGCGCCGTGTCCTTGCCGTACATCTCGGCAAAGAAATCTTCCACGTTTTGCGTCTTGGCCAGATAGAGGGCGTGAGAGCGGTACGTGCCGAAGACCTGGTCCGTGGCCGTCAGCGCCTGGCAGACGCCCACGGCGATGGCCTCTTCACCCATGGACATGTGCATCGGGGTTTTCATCTCGTCTTCCGCATAGTGCTCGCGGATTTTCTCTTCCGCTTGCCTGATTAGATACAGTTTTTTATAGAGCTCTAAATTTAACATTACCAGCTCATTTCTTTCTTAAAATAAGCGCGCCAGTAATCCAGGAGGGCTTTCAATGTCTCGTCGAATTTAATTTCCGGCTTCCAGCCCGTCGCGGCTGTGAACTTATCGATGCAGGGAATCTGTAAGGTTACGTCCGAGGGTCTGAGACGCGCCGGGTCAACCTCGACTTTGATACCCTTTTTCCGGGAAAGCTTCAAAAGCTTATCGAGCATCTCCCCCACCGTCATGGTTTCCACGCCGCCGATGTTATAGACCTCGCCCGGCGGGCACTTGTTCACCAGTATCCAGTAGGCCTTCACGGCATCTCTCACATCCAGGAAGGTGCGTACGCTGTCCAGATTGCCTACCTTGACCACGGGTGGGCGCAATCCGGCTTCGATGGCGGCAATCTGCTTGGCGAAGGTGGAAGAGGCAAAAACATCGCCCCGTCTCGGCCCGGTGTGGGTAAACATGCGTGTCCTTATCGTCCTTATCTGCCAGGACAGCCAGTATTGCGCCGCCAGCATATCCTCGGCCACTTTGCTGACGGCGTAGGGTGAAGCCGGCCGGAAGGGGACATCTTCCTTTATCGGGACTTCGTCCTCTTTTACCTGTCCGTAGACTTCAGAGGAACTGCAAATATGAATCACCGGGTCGTAGCCGGCGGTTGACTTCAGCTCTTTGATGGCCTCGAGCAGGTTGCACGTCCCGATGACGTTAGCCTGCAACGTGGCTACCGGTGCTTCGAAGCTATAAGGGACATAGGACTGCGCCGCCAGGTGAAAGATAAATTCCGGTCTATGCTGGATTAATATGGTTTTCAAGGAAGGCAGGTCCAGCAGGTCACCATAGCCGATGGTGATTTTATTTAAAATGTGCCTGATGTTGTCCGTAGGTGAACGCCAGCGCGCCAGGCCGGATATCTGGATGTCAGGGAATATCTCCAGAAGATAATCGGCCAGGTGGCTGCCGACGAACCCGGTGATGCCGGTTATAAATACTTTCGTGAGTTTTCCCTCCTTCTCTTATCGAATTCTATTTTAAATGTTACTTTATCGAACGGCTCTGCGCAATGCCGGGGAAACAACGAAAGATGGTTTTTTCCCGTACCGGGAGACGATAGTGCCACTTTCGCAAACAGGTCATTCTAAACTTCGCTTTCTTTAGAAAATTGCCGGTGACGCTCCCCGCTCTCAATCCATCCCCCCTTTACCTTGCGTAAAAGTGGTTATGCTGAAGATATCAGCCCTGTCCGTAATATTTGTTCTGGCCATGTTTTCTCTGATAATGTTTGTCCAGTAAGGCACGGTTCATCGGTTGTTTAGAGCCTGTAAAGAGGGCCATCTTGGCTACTTTTTCCAGTATTATGGCGTTGTTCAACGCGTCTTTGACTGATATACCGAACACAAACGGGCCATGGCTGGGAACCAGCACTGCCGGGATATTGATATTAAGGACTTCATTGATAATTTTACCGGTATTTTTTTCATATTCGCCCTTGATTTCTTCATCAGTCAGCTCCCGGGCTAAAGGGATATCGCCGTAAAAAGCGTCGGCATGGGTGGTGCCCAGGCAGGGGATGGGTTCTTTTTTTTGCGCGAAAATAGTGGCGTAAACCGAGTGGGTGTGAATAACCGATTTAATCTGGGTAAAGGCCCGGTAAATTTCCAGGTGTATCTGGGTATCCACGGAGGGATTTAGTTTGCCTTCGACCTTCTTACCTTCAAGGTCGACCACGACCATGTCTTCTTTTCTGACTTTTTCGTGTTCCACGCCGGAAGGTTTGATGACAACATATTTATGGTCGTCGGTGATAGCGGAGACGTTCCCCTCTCCCAGTATCACCAGGCCGTTTTGCCACAGCCCCAGATTAGCCTGATATACTTCCTTTTTAAGCTGATTTAACATAGTCTTATTTTTCAGTTAGCGTTCGGTATATCTTTTCCCAGTCATTTTTAAAGAAGACAGCCCTGTCGTCAACCAGGGCGTCGCATTTCGGTTTGCCCATGTTGAGCTCGTGGAACTTCACCCTCCAGCCCTTCAGTTGCTTTAAAGTGAACTCGTAGCCCTCTTTATAGGTTGCAATGACGTTATTCTTATTTCTCCCCATAAACCTGGAGGTGCTGATGATGATTCTATTACCTTCGTCGTGCAACCGGTTGATAATCCTGATAGCCTCTTTATCAGGGATAGCGTTCTCGTAGTCGCCCTCGGTCTGGTTACAGATGACACCATCGAGGTCGAAGCAGATTACTTTCATTTCTTGATGACCCACCAATCATGGCTTATAGGATTCCTGCGCCCGTGAATCTGTAAGTCATGCTTATCCGTGAACTCAATCACAGCGCGAGCCACCCCGGGATATGGTGCCTCGAAGTTATCACCACCCAATACTCCCCCCAACTTGACTTTAGGATAATACAGCTGAATATCACGTTTGACATATTCATATTTATGATTTCCATCAATATAAACGAAGTCTAGTTCATCAGGAATATCGTCTATAGCTTCTTCGGATTTTTTCCTGATGAATTCTATTTTATCCTCAAATTTTCTTAGTCTGTCCTGTGCAATCTTAAGAAATCCGTCGAAGTCAGCTTGCGTATAATTCTCCCCCGGATTATTACCTTTGAAATCCTCATATGAACGATATGGGTCGATTAAAAATAGTTTCTTGACAGGTAAGGTAGATAGAATAGAAGCAGAATTATATCCTAGAAAAACACCAATTTCTACTCCTAACAAATCTGCATCTTGGCTATTGCTTTCAGAAATAAACTCTGTCATGGCTCGTACAAAAGGATACGGAGGTTTTAATATTAGATCTTCCCATAACTGCAAAAGAGCTCTTCCTGCCGCAATAAGTCTTAGTTGAATCTTTGAAAAATTCATTTAATCCATGCCTCGAAGTCCTTCAAAAATCCTTCAATAGACTTGGTGGTCTGCGGGTGTACCGTCATTCTTTTATAATACTCCACGCCGGCGGTGACGATGTGCGCTCCGGCGAGCTGCGCATCGATGATATCCCTTTCGTGCCGGATGCTGCCGACAATTAGCTCCGTATCCGTTTTGGCGCTATCGAGCAGTTTCCTGGCGCTGGAGATAACGTGGGTCGTATCGATGCCGACATCCTTCATCCTGGCCATGAACAACGAGACATATTTTGCCCCGGCGTTGGCGCCGAGCATACACTGGGCCTCCGTAAACAGGCAGGTGCAGTTCACTTTGACGCCCTTTTGGGATAGTTCGTGGATGACTTTCAGCTCGTCCCAGCCCATGGGTATTTTGATATTAATGTTCTCATAGCCAATCTTTTCCACCAGGTCCAGTGCCTGGCCTACCATCTTCTCGGGGTCCCTAGCAAAAACCTCGACGCTGACGGGCACAATTTGATTGTGCTTGCGGCACAGGTCGGCTATTTTCCGGATGTGCCGGATGAAATTCGTTTTGGGCTCTTTACTTAAAAGAGAAGGGTTAGTGGTAATTCCGGAGATAAAACCCCGGGCCAGAGAGGCGTCAATTTCTTCCAGGTTAGC
>CAZXYV010000153.1:0-4985 GCA_964645025.1 uncultured Dehalococcoidaceae bacterium
AGTCAACCATAGTCTCCTGTTTCTAAAACTGTGTAATAGCACCCGTTCAAAGCAGGTGTTTCCTTTTATCTAAATTCAGGGAAAGCACTATCGTATAAAGTGACACAAATGGATAAGCTATAACTATCGGTGACTGTATTAACGAATATTATGTTTAATACATCTATATTAACAAACACAGGACTTTTGTCCCATCCAGGTTTGGGACTAATTCTCCATTGAACTCGGAAATGGTTGTGCTAAGCTGGTAACTAGATACAAAAAACGGAAAAGAAGGAGGCGCCAAAATGAAGAGGTTTTTCAGGAGTTTTCGCTACGGAGAGAAAGGGTTCACCCTCATCGAGCTGCTCGTCGTGGTAGCCATCCTGGGGGTCCTGGCCGCGGTCGCCGTACCGAACGTCGGTAAGTTCATCGGCCGGGGAAAGACGGAGGCCTACGAGACGGAGCTGCATAACGTCCAGACGGGCGTCATGGCCATGATGGCCGATGCCGCCAGCGGTCAATTAACCAGTTTAGGTACTCCGGCCGGTAACGTCACCGATATGCAAACCGTCACAGCGACAGCCGCTAATAGTACTATTTTACTTCTCAGTGCCTATATGACCGGTCTTAACGGCACCAGTGTCAAGCAAGCGGGTGTATCCTATGGCTTCGCTAGCGATGGTACGGTTACCCAGAATCATCCGTAATGAAAACATAAGATAAGAAATATATAGCAGTCCGTACAGTCTAAGCCTATCAGCAACAATTCCCAGGGAGGTTGCTGATAGGCTTTTTGTTGTCTAAAAAAGGAACTGTCATTGCGAGGGAGCGTAAGCGACGGTGGCAATCTCTATCGATGCGTTAAGTTCGACATTGGAATTGTTATGCTAGCGCTCATAATAACCTCCCCCCTTTCCCCCAGATTCCCCCGCTTGCGTGGAAATGATAATTCCCTCACCTATTCAATGAGGAGTGTCATTCCGTACCTGATACGGAATCCAGTCGTTTTGACTCTTTCTCCCAACCTCCGGATTCTGGCCGGAGCCTGCTTCGCGACAAAACTCCATTTCTATTCTTCCCCGAATCCTTTACAATATTGATGGGTCTTGTATCAAATGTCATTCTGAGGAGCGAAGCGACGAAGAATCTGGGTGTGGGGCTGGGGTGAATCAACAGCCCCCACTCAACCTAGACCCTTCGCTACGCTCAGGGTAACATGAGGGAAGTTACTTTTAATACAAAGCTATATTAATGAAACAGGCAAAACATCCGTACTTGAGTCCGATTAGTAAAAATCGTAAAAACAATTACTGATAATTGTAGCTAACTTACCATAAATCAAAAAACGAATAATAGCTACACCTTAAAGCTAAAATAGCCAAAAAAATAAAATAAAAACGAATCAGGGAAAACAAAAGAGGGTTTAGTTGAATTGCGTGGAAAGGTTGGCTTCCTGGCCGTTGTTAGGCGAGGTCTCTCTTTCGCCGGTTATCTTGGCGATATCTTCACGGTCGTTACAAAATTCGTATACCGTTTCTATGCTGATGACGCAATCACGATAAAGCCTCACCAGGGCCTGGTCGAGCAGCTCCATACCGTTCTTCGTATTCATGCGGATGATGTTGGGTAACTGAAAGCTCTTGCCTTCACGGATGAGGTTCCTTACCGCGGCATTGGCCAGCATGACCTCGATAGCGGCTACCCGGCCCGAGCCATTGGCCTTGGGCACGAGCGACTGGCAGAAGATGGCCAGCAGTAGTGACGCCAGCCTGGTCTGCGCCAGGGGACGCTCGTGGGGAGGAAACATATTGATGATACGCTCTACCGCCTGAGAAGCGCTGGGGGCATGGCCGGTGGTCAGTACCAGGTGGCCGGTTTCGGCCACGGTAAGCGCCGTCGAGGCGGTCTCCAGGTCCCGCATTTCACCCACGAGAATGACGTCGGGGTCCTGCCTCAGGACATGCCTTAAAGCTTCGGAAAACGAAAGCGTGTCATATCCCAGTTCGCGCTGGGTTATCGTGCATTTTTTATTATCGTAGGTATACTCGATAGGGTCTTCAATCGTGACCACGCGGCAGTTATCGTTCTGATTGAGGTAGTCAATCATGGAAGCCAGGGTGGTGGACTTACCGCTGCCCGTAGGCCCGCTGATGACTACCAGCCCGCGGGGACGCATAATGAGCTCTTTACATACTTTGGGCAATCCGAGTTCCTCCGGCGTGGGTATCTTGCTCGGCAGCAAACGGGCGACCACGCTGGCCGTCCCGCGCTGTCTGGCAATATTGAAACGTACCCGGCCGACATCGGGGACGCTGCGGCCGAAGTCCAGCTCGAGATTGTTCCTGAAATCAGCCTTTTCCTTCTCGGTTAATATTTTATTGAGGGACTGGTCGATATCCTCGGCAGTCAGTGCCGGCTGGTCTTCCGCCGCCATAAGGTCGCCGTTAATGCGGAATAGCGGCGGGCTATAGACGACGATATGTAAGTCAGAGGCGTCCTTCGACTTGGCTAATTGTAACAGGCCGATGATATCCATTATTTCTTATCTTCCTTTAATTTTAAAGAAAGAGAGTAGTCCATCGCAACGGTGTCGTTTTCGGTCGAATCGGCGACTCTGCTGAGATTAGCGATAGTGATTTCGGTAAATCTGCCGGTTTTCGTTAGTTGCCGGACATATTGCATAACTTCCTGCTCACTACTGGCCCGGCCATTGATGCTCACCCTTCCTGCGGAAACTCCTAAAGTAGTAATATCAAGGTCTGCCACCACATTATTTACCGTGGCACTGAGGTCGTCATTCATCTTGGTACCCGTACTGGTAAGTTTGTCCAGAGCGGCGGCATAATTCTTCCGGGCCTCTTCAGTACTGGCCAGCTTTATCTCCATAGCCGCAACACTATTAGACAGTTCCTTTTTCTGGGCCTGCCTTTTTTCCAGCAGCACGTTATTTGAATCCAGCTCAATTTTCGTAGATTCAAGATTGGCGGCCGCATCCCTGACGGTCATGCCGAGCATGATGATGAGACCGATAGCCGCGGCCGTCGCAGGGACGGCCAATAGCCGGTTCATCGATAGCTGCTTCGGCTGGTAAGGAGCCGGTAGTGTATTGAAGTTAGGCAGCAAAGGGCCGGCGTCCCGCGTTAGTTCTTTTAAAGACAGCCCGACATTCACCAGATGATGTGAAGGGTCAAGCTGTTTTAAGCATTTCAGCGGCGATGTAAGCGGTGCGGTTTTGAATCCCAGCTCTTGTCCCAGGGACTCGTAAAGCTCGGTCTCATCGGCAAGTTCCCCGGAGACGAGTAAGGTGGCCCCCGCTTGTATCTTCGTTTGAGGATTATTGGAGTTATAGAACTGCACCGTCCGCCCCAGTTCATCCTTGACGATGACTAACCTTTCCTTTAAAGAGAGAGCTTCCCTGGAAAAAGGCACGGTGCGGATGGGCTGGGGTATCCCGTTAGCCATGATGACGATATCGAACTCACTCGGCTGTACATCGACAATTATCGCGTTCGGCTCTCTGGCTAATCTCGCCACGGCTAACGGCTTGATATCCATCATATACGGTTTGAACCCGGCCTGGTGGACAATTCTGATTACCGTATCGGCGACATGCCTGGGTATAGCTACCATGAAGGCCTGTAGTTTACCCTCGGAGATAGCTACGGTTTGCCAGGAGATATACAGCTGTTCCACGGGTACCGGCAGCACCCTCCTGGCTTCCCTGGTCACCGCCTCTTCCAGCATCGCTTTCGGTAATTCAGGTAGAGCTATAGGCCGTGTCAGGCAGTGAAGCCCGCTTACACCGAGGATGATTTTCCTCGCCGATATCCGGTTGCTCTTAAAAAGATATTTTATTTTTTCAGCCAGCCGGGTTTCTTTTTCTGGTGTATCGATTTCGCTCAGGCTGGTATCCAGCGGCATTTCCGCCAGCTTGATGATACGTTTGCCGCGGGTTATCATCAACTGTAAATTAATGTCGCTGATATATAATGTTATCGTATTCGCTGCCATGGTCATTTTCCTTCATAAGAATAAATAATCATGCTGACGGAAGCCGTAGACGAGTCAGGTTCTGACGTCCCATCTTCTTCGGTCGGCGCTTCGATAGTTACCTGGGCTGACTGTACGTTTCCGGTGGTATAGTCGTTATTCAGGCCGATAATGAAATTGACAATATTGGTCGCTTTTCCGATGACGCTAGCACTAAGTGATATCGTAGAGCAGGTAATGCCTTCGAATTTGGTTTGAGCTATCGTCGTCGTGCTCAGATTCGTTATATTGACACTGCAATATTCCGCTATCTTGAAGAATTCTTCGGTGACGTCCACACTGATAACCGTCTGGCGCAACCTTGTCTGGGCTTCCTTGAGCTGCGCTTCACTCTCCTCCAGCTTTCCTCGGAGGTTTTCTAACTGCTGGCTCAGCTGAGCAGTCTGCAGCGTCCCCAATCTCTTTTCAGATAGGTTCAATTCATCAGCAACCTTGGTCTGTTCTTTCAACTGCTGAGAATGAGTCAATCCCAGTCCGGCCAGGACGACAATAAAGACACCCGTCGCAAGAATTAACCAGCTGGTTTTACTTAACTTCAAACCTTTCATATCATACTTCCGTTAATCTGGCATATTTTTAAAACGCCTGTCCGTAAATCGAGTACATGGCTGAAACCATCGATACAGCGATCAAACCCACAATCCCGGCGATGACTATAGTCATTACCGGCTGAATTAAGGCGATTAAAGACTTGGTTTTATCCTGGGCTTCCGATTCATAGTTCTGGGCCACCGCCAGCAGTGAGGAATCGAGGCTACCACTCTCCTCACCGACTTTCACCATTTGCACCATCATGGGGAGGAAGAGACGGTTTTTAGCCATCGGTCGGGCCAGTCCTTCACCTTTAAGCATATCCACCTGCACGTTATATAGCGCCTGGGCCATGACCCGGTTATTGGAGCCCTGTATGACGAGGGGCATAATCTCGGTTAACGGCAGGCCGGCGGTAAACA
>CAZXYV010000154.1:0-4923 GCA_964645025.1 uncultured Dehalococcoidaceae bacterium
TTTCGTTTTCGCGCGAGAGGCTCTGGACGACGCGTACGCCGGACAAATCTTCCTGAAGCTGGGAGTTGACCGTGGCGATGGCGCGCCGCACCCGGATAAAGGCCCGCCGGGCGTATGTCTGCCAGATCCACACCAGGAAAATCATCACCGGGACGATGGCCAGCATGATTAAGGCCAGCCGCGGGTTCATGGTAATCATAATGATAGCGATGCCTATCAGCGTTATCAGGCTGGCTAAAAGCGACAGAATGCCCTGCGTAACGAGCTCCTGCAACTGCTGCACGTCATTCTGCACGCGGGACATGAGCTTACCGACCTGATGGGTATCAAAGAAACTCAACGGCAGATTGTGAAGGTGCCGGAACATCTCCGTGCGCATCCGGAAAATAATTTTCTGGCCGGCGTAGGACAGGAACAGGTTTTCCCAGTATTGCCCGACCCACATTAATATAGCGACGGCGATAGCAAGAATGACCACGATGTTCAGGCCGCTCAGGTTGCCCTTCACGATATAATCCGTGCCCCGGCCCACCAGATAGGGCGTCGTCATAGTGGCCAGGGTACGAACGAGCATTCCCACAGCCCCGGTGCCAATCCATTTCTTGACCGGCAACAGGTACTGGGGCAGCCGCGCCATTACCCGGCTGTCATAGGCCTTACCCAAGACATCGTCTGAATCGAAGCGGCCGGCCATACCTCCACCGCCGACCCCACCGCCTCTGCCGTGCCAGCCACCACCCCCTCCGCCGTGAAACATAGCTACTCCTTAATTTACCAGGCTTTCCTCAGAGTCCTGGCTTACTGCCAGCTGTGATTCGTATACCTGTTTATAGATGCCATTCCTGGCAATCAGTTCCTTATGCGTACCCTGCTCCACCAGCTCGCCGTCCTGTAGCATCAGGACAAGATCGGCGTTCTGGATGATAGGTAAGCGGTGGGTAATAATAAAAGTCGTCCTCCCCTTGATAAGCCTGTCCAGGGCCTGGCGGATGAGCTTCTCTGTCTCGGAGTCTACGCTGGCCGTGGAGTCATCCAGAATAAGGATACTGGGATTCATAAGCAGGGTTCGGGCGATGGACAGCCGCTGTTTTTCCCCGCCGGATAGGGTATCGCCCCGCTCTCCCACCCAGGTATCATAGCCATCGGGAAGGGCCTGGATGAAGTCATGCAGGTCGGCGGCCTTGGCCACCTCCACTATTTTATCCATACTGGCGTCTACGGCGCCATAGGCAATATTATCGCGGATAGTGTCCGAGAAAAGAAAGACATCCTGCTGCGCGGTGACGACATTCTTACGCAGTGAAGCCAGGGTAACATCACGTATATCCACACCGTCCACGAGGATTTTGCCGCCGCTGACATCATAAAACCTGTCCAGCAGGTTGGCGATGGTGCTTTTACCGCTTCCCGACCTCCCCAGCAGGGCTACCAGCTGGCCCGGCCGTACCTCGAAGCTGACATTCTTTAAGGCCGGACTGAGATTATTATAGCTGAAGCTAACATTTTGAAAAGAGACCTGCCCCTTGACCTTCCCCAGTTTGATGGCGTTCGGTTTTTCCTTGACCTCTGATTCTGCGTCCAGGATTTCCATGATACGCTGTCCGGCCGAGGCCGTCCGGGAAAAGAGGTTAACCATCATCCCCAGCCGGCGTATGGGCATCATCATCATGCTCATCAGCAGGATAAACTGGGTAATCTCGCCTACCGTCATTTTTCCAGCCATCACCTGATGTCCGCCGTACCACAGGATAATCACGGTCGGCAGGCCGACCAGTAACACCATGGTCGGCATGTTGATGGACAGCATACGGGCGGCCCTCATCTGTTCGTCATAAAGCTCGGTCGCCTGAGAGTCAAAAATACGGTTATCTTCTGCCTGGTGAGAGAACGCTTTGACCACGCTGATACCGGTCAGGCTTTCTTCCAGCGTATTGCCCATAAAACCCATCACCGCCTGGACCTTAAGCCAGATAGGACGCATATGCTGGCCAAAAGTGGCTGCCAGCAACGCTACCGGGATAACAAAGGCAAGGGTCATCAACCCCAGTTGCCAGTTCATCGTCAGCAGCATGAAACCCACCCCGATGAACATAAACACAATCTGGGTCAGACCGAGGAAGCCCTGGCTAAAGAACATGCGGATGACCTCGACATCCACCGTCGCCCGGGACATGAGCTGCCCGGTCTGGTTCCGGTCGTGGAAAGAAAAACTTAACCCCTGTAATCGTTCGTAGATGGCGTTCCTGATATTATAGGTGGCTTTCTGGGCAACGACCTCGGCAAAAAAGCGCTGCCCGTAGCCGGAGAGTCCCCGCAAGGCGCTAGCGGCAATGACAACTATGGCGGCAACGATGACGACGCTTCGTTTCCCCGTGCCAAGCACGGTATCAATACCACTACCGAGCATACGGGGGATAATAATGGCGAATCCGGTGCTTAAAATGATACAGATGAAGGCAAGGAGAAGCCTGAACCAGTATTTCTTGATAAAACCTGATATTCTAAAGACAGTATGCACTTTAACTACCTGAAAGCATCATTTATTCCGATATAACGTGATATATTATACCACTATTTTACTCTCAAGTAAAGTGTTTTCCTCCATAAAAACACATTCCCCTCTCTCGGGGAGAGGGGAACAAAGGGGGTGAGGGCAAAACGAAAAATTCAAGCTTTGAAGATACCAAAGGTAGGAGGCGGACTTAGGCTGGTACTAGCTCCGGGAGGGCGTCGGTCGTTTTCATCTCCACGACCATTTTATTGTAACCCTTTTTATTTCCGCTGTAACCGGATTTTCTACCATTAATATGGACCTGCGCCACCTCAGGCATGTCCTGGAGGAGACGCCCTAAAGCCAGGGGTACCTGCGCCGAGACGATGATATTGAAGCCATCATCCTCCGACCAGCTTTCCGATACTATTCTGAGGTTCTCTATGGTCGAAAGGTATTTGGTGTATTTATTTATCTGATGGAAATTCTCAAACGGTTTTATCTCCAGTTGAATATTCCCCTGGCAGATTCCCGAGTCAAGGTCAACTGCGGAAAGTGCTTCCTTACGAGCTTTCATGGCTTGGCTCGACGCTTTTGTTGTGATACGCTTCCAACTAATCATTTTTCTCTCTCAATCCGATAAACGTCCTGTATGTTATCTAGTATTCGTCCTGCATGTTAGCTAGTATTATAGTACTAACGAATAAACAAAATATAAAAATCACCGGTGTAAAAATAAACGACATATAAATAATATGGGGAAATAGAGTTTAAGCGGGGCCCCCCGCCAGTGCCCGGAGTGTCTTAAAAAAGGTCACTTGATGCCTGGTAAAACCCTGTAATACATCATTTTAATAAATTCATCAGGTAAACAAGGGCGTGGTTGATAGTTCTCCGGATAACCTGCGGCGGTTTGCCGGGGTAATCAACCGTAGTGGACTGGCGGCCTGATGCCAGGTTGACGGCAATAAAAGCGCGGCCTCCGCTGGTATTACCGGTAGTCTCGCAGTAACCTTCGACGGCCATACCGATATCGGCCGCAAAACGGTCTCGCACCGCGTCAGCCCTCTCGGAAGCGGTGGCGGCGCTGGCGGCATCGGCATTAACGGGTACGACGATACCCCCCTTGAATGAGCTCTGGCAGCCGGGAACACCGACGAGAGAATAGGCCAGCAGTCCACCGGTGAAAGACTCACTGACGGCCAGAGACATTTCCCTGGCCTTGAGTAACCGGCCGATTTCCCCTTCCATGGTCTGGCTATCCACGCCCCAGATGTATTGACCCATGATTTTCCTGATTTCATCTTCACGGGCCAGTACTATGTCCCGCGCCGCCGCCTCCGTCGCGGCTTTGGCGGTGATACGCAGACTTATGCCGTCCTGCCGGGCATATAGCGCCAGTGTAGGATTACCCGCCTGGAGAAAAGGAGATACCAGCTGGTCCACCCTGGCCTCGGACAGCCCCCAGCTTTTCAGCGTCCGGGATAGTATGACGGCGCCGCTGCTGGATTTCAGCCGGGGCAGTACCTGCGTTTGCCACATTTCCTGCATCTCGCCGGGGGGACCGGGTAAAGTGACGATGGTTCTGCCGTCCTTTTCCACCCACCAGCCCGGCGCCGTGCCGGAGGCGTTGCGCAGGGCTACCGCCGATGGTATTAGCGTGGCCTGCCGGATATTGTTCTCGGGCATTTCCATGCCTCGCCCGGCGAAATAGTCGGTGACTTCTTTCTTCAAACCCGGGTCCACAGCCAGCTTTTCTCCCATCAGTCCGGCAATGACGTTCCGGGTGATATCTCCTTGTGTCGGCCCGAGGCCGCCGGTGATGATGATAAGGTCGGACCTGACCCAGGCCTGCCGTAAAACACCGGAAAACCTCTCGAAGTTATCACCGACGGCGGAGGTGTAATAGAGGTCTATCCCCAGTCCGGCCAGTTGACCGGCGATGTAAGGGGTATTGACATCAGTAATTTCCCCCAGGAGCAATTCCGTACCGCTGGTGATTATCTCGGCTTTCATTTTAATGCCTCTCTTTTAGCATATTGAGTTTACTGCATGGTTTCCCGTTTATATTTTCATTATCTATTAAACGTATCAAATGCTCAAGTGTCTCGGTAAGTAATATATTCACCAAGAAATGGTACTATTTGCATTTAGTTACTGTGCTTACCTCACCCCTGCCCCTTCAGGGAGAACCTTCAGGGTGAACCTCTCTCCAGCCGGGAGCCTCGCAGTAAAACGTAGTTTCTTCTGGCTGGAGAGGGGAGTTTAAGAGAGAAGGAGCTTCGCCCCCTCTCAAAACCTCTTCCCGCTGCAACGGGGCGTCTAAGAGGAGTGCAGACCCCTCTTTCTTTTTATTTGCCCCTCTCCAAACAATATGAATACAGCTATTATTCAATCTTGAGTTTGGAGAGGGGGCCAGGGGGTGAGGACTA
>CAZXYV010000155.1:0-2787 GCA_964645025.1 uncultured Dehalococcoidaceae bacterium
CCATAGACAACTCGATTCGCGATCGGCCCATCAGTCACAGCTCTGACCTTCATTCTCTCGGATGGCATCCTCGGCCTGGGACTCATTGGGGGCGCCGCTATGCCAGGACACCACGGACTCCATGAAGGAGACTCCCTTTCCCTTGATAGTATGGGCGATAATGCACTTGGGACGGTAATCGCCGTAGAGCTTGTTGGTAAGGTCCAGGGCGTCAACTATCTGGCGTAAATCGTGCCCGTCGATTTCCGTGACCCACCACCCGAACGCTTTCCACTTTTCCACGAATGGTTCCAGGTTCATGACTTCGTTGGTAGGCCCATCGAGGGAAAATTTATTATAGTCCACGATGGCTATCAGGTTGTCCAGCTTGTACTTGGCGGCGAACATGGCGGCTTCCCAGACCATGCCTTCCTGGCATTCGCCGTCGCCCAGTATACAGTAGCAGCGGTAGAGTGGGTCGTTGCGCACGATGTACCTTTGCAGGAACCCGCCCTGGCCGGCGTTAACGTCCTTTACGGCCGATTTTAATTTTTCGGCATAAGCCATGCCTATGGCGAAGGAAAGTCCCTGCCCCAGCGAACCCCCGGAATAGTCGATTCCCGGGGTGCACCATCTATCGGCGTGGCCCTGGAACGGCGAGCCGTAGCAGTAATAAGTCCCGAGCGTCTCCCCGGGGTAAACCCCCAGCTCCACCAGCGCGGCGTAAATAGCTTCGCAGCAGTGGGCCTTGGAGAGCACCACGCGGTCTCTCCCCGGCCAGTCGCAGTTCTTCGGGTCGAACTTGATATGATGAAAATACAGGCCGGTGATGATGTCGATGAGGGACATCGTACCGCCGCTGTGCCCCATCTGCGTGGAGGCGAAGATGGTAAAGCAGTTATTGCGTATCCGGTTGGCCTTCTTTTCCAGTTCATGGATGAGTTTATCATCGTGCGACATATTTTTTCCGCCCTTCTGTCTTTACTTCAACCGTCTTGAGCGTGAGCCTGCCGCCGCAACGGGGGCATTTATTAGCGTAAAAACCCAGCACCGTCTCCTCCGAGGATATCGCCCGCATGTAGAGCCGGCGCTTTATCTCCTCGCCGAAGTACAGCAGCATCTGGCATTTTTTACAGTTAATCTTTTCCGTCATGGCCGGCCTCGCTTTCGCCGTTTTCACCTTCACGGCTGAATCAGAATCTTTATCGGTTTTCTGGTCTTGTGGAGCTCGAAGGCTTTCTTAATATCTTTCAGAGGTAAAATATCCGTGATAAGCGACTTGATATCGAGCTTGGACAGCAGGTTCATCGCCCTGGGGAACGAGTAGGGGGAGACGAAGACCGAGCGGATGGTCAGTTCTTTCGCGTACATGGTGAAAGGCGGGACGCCGATTTCCGCTTCCACGGGATAGACTGCCACCCAGACTACCGTGCCGCACTTGCCCGCCAGCGAGATAGCCTGCCTGGCCGCGGCCAGGTCGCTGCTGGCTTCGATAACGGTATCGAAACCGCGTCCCTCCGTCAGCTTTTGGCCGATTTCCTCGAGGTTTTCTTTATAAGGGTCCGCCGTGATGTCCGCGCCCAGCTTTCTGGCGACTTCCCGCTTCCCCGCCACCGGCTCGGAGACCATGACCCAAGCTGCGCCTGCCCGCAGCGCCACCTGGAGGCATAACAGGCCGATAGGGCCGGCGCCGGATATAGCGACCGTACCGCCGGGACGGATACCGGCAATGTCGATAGCGTGGACGGCTACCGAGACCGGCTCCAGGAAAGAGCCAACTTCGAGACTGACGTCGTCCGGCAACGCGTATACCGCGCTTTCCGGGTAGACGGCGTATTCGGCGAAAGAGCCTGAGGCGCGCTTGGCCCCCTGGCAGAAGTGCTCCATTTTGTTGCGGCAGTAATAGCATTTGCCGCAGGCCCCCTTGAAATCGCAGGCCACCCTCTGCCCGACCTTGTATCCCTTGATATTTTTACCCAGGGCGACGATGGTGCCCGAGGCTTCGTGCCCCATGATTTGAGGCTTCAGGTACGCCTCCGGGGGTATCAGGCCGAACCGCCCTTCCAGGTTTTCGGGGTCGGTGCCGCACAGGCCGCAATAGGCAATCTTGACCTTGATTTCATCCGGTCCCGGCTCCGGTTCCGGGACGTCCTCCACGTTGAGGTTCCCTATCCCTCTCAATACGGCTGCTTTCATAAGCTTTTTATCTCCTTAAGAGTTTTTCCGGGATGGTCAGGTGATATCCTGTATTCTACCTCATAGCTGCCTTAACTCGGTAACGATACCGCCGACGGCACCAGTCTCGAAGTAGGCGAAGCCGCCTTTATCAGCGACGGCGCTGGTCAGGATTTTAACGCCCTGGCTGGCCAGGTTTTTGATATCTCTATCGAGGTTATCGGTAATGTAGCCGACGTGGTGCAGGCCCTCACCATGATTGTCCAGGAACTCCTGTAATAGCGATTGGCCGCCGCTGGGCTGGAGTAGTTCGAGCTCGCCGCTGCCGAGTCTGGCATTGCTGATTTTCACTTTCCACGCGGCGGGTTTACCGCGTAACTCCCCCTGGAACGGCACCTCCACCCATTTTTGCCCGCCGGACATACCGAAAGGCCCGATACCTATTGAGGATAAATACTTAATCGTTTTTTCCATATCTCTAACGATGACGCCGACATGGTGATAATGCCGGTTATCAAAGGGCGAGTTCTCCGGTATTTTCTGTGCCATGGTGACTCCTTTAGTAATTATCTTGCGGGTTGCACACCCATGAAATTACATCGTTTGATAGGCTATTGTCAATTATAAGATTTT
>CAZXYV010000155.1:2887-4884 GCA_964645025.1 uncultured Dehalococcoidaceae bacterium
AGGGCAAACAGGAAGCCCGGGTGTTTATCGGGGAGCAAGTCATCATTATTGCTCCGCGCTTAAATACATCAGTATCCCCCCACAGACGGCCGCGTTGAGCGATTCCGCTTTTTCCCGCGCGATGGGGATACGCACGTGATAATCACCCAGTTTCAGCAGGTCGGGAGATAGTCCGGCGGCCTCGTTGCCCAGCGCCAGTATTAACTTGTCCTGGTGCATAACATCAATTCCATCCCGGCCGTTAAGCTCGGCGGCGATAATTTTGTAGCCTTTACCCCGCAATGAACTGAGAAGCTCCAGGTATTGCGCTATCACTCTGAGCCATAAGGACAGCGTCGCACCGGCGGTAGCCTGCACCACCTTGGGCGAGAGGGGGTCGGCACATTTATCGGTCAGAATCACCCCGGAAAATGCGAAAGCGGCGGCGGTGCGGATAAGCGTGCCAACGTTGCCGGGGTCCTGGACATCCTCCAGCAGCAGGATTTTATTACCCATATCTGTGGGCAGACGGGAGGAGTAAATATCCGCCGGCATCTTGACCACGGCGGCGATTCCCTGCGGCGTCCGGGTGCTGCTGATATAGCGGAACTGGCTTTCGGAAACCTGGCGCACGGGATATTTACGGAAATCGAGGGGCGGTTCCTCGAAGGCCACAATCTCGGTGATGGCTTCCGGGTTATTACCCAGTATCTGCCGGATAGTCTTTTCCCCTTCCACGAGGAAAACCCCGGCGCCGAGCCGCCCTTTTTTATCGGCCAACTCTTTATACCATTTCAGGGGTTTTAGCGGGGCGGCCATACCGTTTTCACCTCTTTGCGCGGGAAAGAACGACCCTACGCTATTGCATTATAAGACACTCAGGGGGAAAGGTGTGAGCAAAAGATAATAATAGCGGGCTCCGGTTCGTCTCCGGAGCCCGTTTTTCTATGGTTTTTTTAGGCACCGATTCAAGGCGGAAAGGCGCATTCTGATTTCTACCGTATAATCGCTGCCCTGGGGTTAACGGTCGAGGGCCTTAGCCATTTGCAGTTCTTTGACCAGGTCTTCGATGGTAATGGCCGACATCGTCAGCGGTTCCATGGTCCCCCGGGAGCCCAGCGCCGCCGATACCCTGGCGATGACGGTGTTGCTCGGGGCTTCGAGGATATTGATGAAGTCCCATTCGCCCAGCAGCGAGTACTGGGAGATTATTTTCGCGCCCATATCCTCGACTTCTTTATTGACTTCCCAGATTCTGCCCGGGTTCCGCATGACGGTTTTTCTGCCGGCATCGGTCAGCTTGGTCATCATTACATAATATGGCATATTGCTCACCCCCTTTAATTAGAGTCGAACCGAGTGTTCGAGAAGATTAATGAGACTATAATACACTAATAGCATTTAGCTGTCAATGTTTTGAGAGCGGTTTTTAATAGCCACCGGTATCCCGGCCACCAGGAAATAGACCTCGTCGGCAGGCGCGGCGAGCATCTGGTTGGCCCGGCCGAGCAAATCACGGTAAAGTCGGCTGACGCTATCGGCGGGGACGATGCCCAGTCCAACTTCATTGCTGACGATGATAAACAGGGCTTTGGACCGGTCAATGCAGGTAAGAAGCTCTTTAATTTCAGCCTCGACCGCTTTTTCCAGCCGGGAGGCATCGGCCTTTTCGTCATACTTTTCGAAAATATTGTTCACCAGCAGCGTAATACAGTCGATAATCACCGTTCCGGCCCGGCCAATATTTTGCGTAATCTCTTTGCCGATATGGGTCGTGGCCTCCAGGGTCTTCCAGCCGGCGGGCCTGACCTGGCGGTGCGCCTCGATGCGCCGTTGCATCTCCGCGTCGCGGGCTTCGGCCGTCGCCACGAAGAGGACGTCCCCGCCCTGTTTTTGGGCCAGTTCTACAGCCAGACGGCTCTTGCCGCTACGCGCCCCGCCGAGGATAAGAATGCTTTTCAAATAACGCCCTCCATTAATTTTTGTATATCAACCTCACCCCTTTTATCCCTTCAGGG
>CAZXYV010000156.1:0-4875 GCA_964645025.1 uncultured Dehalococcoidaceae bacterium
CTTTGATTCCGCTGGGACAAGAACGACTTGTGCTCTCATTGATATTTCCTCCTTGCTAATATTTATTTACCTTCGATATGAACACTGTAACTACACTTGATATTATCCAGAGATTGGCCAAATCCTAGATTCTGCGTAAGTTACAAAGTCCCTCTTAGCCTGGGGTCTAATGCATGCCTGAGTGGCGACCGCCAGATTATTCATAGGTCCCGTGGTGACCACCGAAACCGTTCCTGCCCCGCTGATTATATTCCAGCTGAGGGGCCCTCCGAAAAACATTATGTTATTTTCGGGATCGGACCATTCGACACCCGGGGGTACTTCGTCATAAAGATACCTGGCTCCCACTCCGGTGCCTCCCACGTATTTGCGGAGCGTTGCATTGTTCAGAGATTCCTACTGCTTACGTTACTTATCTTTGGTGTTAATCTTCAGGTGCAGCGACACGCGCGTACATGGGGACATCCCCCTCAGCCATCTTCTTTCTAAGAAGCGCATATAACCCTCCTCCATCGATTATCTCCAGGAGGAAGCCCGGATACGGAGCGAACTTTATAGTTTTACCGGAGGTTATGTTATTAATCATTCCGGCCTTAAGATCCACCTTAAGCTCGTCTCCCTGTTTAACCTTGCTCTTGATGCCCTTGCACTCAATGACAGGCACCCCTATATGCACGGTATTCCTGAAGAAGTTGCGGTTGGTGGATTCACATATTACCGCGGCCACGCCGCACCCCTTTATCGCTAAAGGCCCCGATTCATGGTCATGGCCATAGCCCATGTTCTCGCCGGCGATAATGAAGTCCCCTTTTTTGACTTTCTTCGGGAATTCAGGGTCTATATTAACCATGCAGAATTTGCCCCAGTCTTTTTCCGTCTTGGGGTGGCCCATGACGCTCTTCGTTGCTTCGATGGGACAGATGTCGAAATCGACATCGAGTATATCTCCGAATACCCAGGCCTTGCCGTTAAGCTTTTTTGTTTTTGACATTATTATCCACCTTATAAGTATTTTCTCGGGTCAGTGATTCTTCCTTCGATGGCGGAAGCCGCTACCGTGGCCGGGTTCCCCAGGTAGATCTGGGCATCGTGATGGCCCATGCGACCAGGATAGTTGCAGGTGGTGGTGCAGATACAAACATCTCCGGCAACCAGCGGAGTGATGAAACCGCCGCACATGCCGCAGGCCGGTAAAGTAATCTCGCATCCGGCGTCAGCGAATATTTCGATGAGACCTTCCTTTGAAGACTGCTTCATTACATCTAGCGAACCATGGCCGATACTGAGACGCACATCCGGGTGAATTTTTTTACCCTTCAGAACCCTGGCGACAGCCCGCATATCCTCGATACGGGAGTTGAAGCAGGTCCCCACGAATGCCCGATTGATTTTTACGTTCGAATACTTCATGACTGGATTGACGGTCCAGCGCTTCGGGGGCTCAACAACCTGGGGAGGAAGATCGGACACATCGTAAGTAAATGTTTTGGCGTAAGTCGCGTCGGGGTCGCTCACCAGCGGCTCGAAGAGCTTCTTGGTGCGCGCTTTGGTATACTCGATGGTCTTCTTATCAGGTGGAACGATGCCGGTCTTGCCGCCGCTGTGCAGGGCATCATTACAGAGGGCGAAACGCCCGTCCATGCTCATGGTATCTATCACCGGGCCGGTCCACTCCATGACTTTGTAGGCTGCCCCGGCCGGGCCGATCTGGCCGAGGATGTAGTCAGATATGTCCCGGGACATAACGCCGTCCTGCAGCTTGCCGGTGATATTCATTTTGATGCTTTCCGGCACGCGCAGCCAAGTCCTGCCGAGGACCATATAAGCCGTGGACTCATAAGATAAGGTTAGCGCCAAGGCGCCGATACCTCCCATGGTTGTGGAATGACCGTTGGTGATGGAAAGGTAAACCGTACCTGGTAAAGCCCAGGCGTGCTCTGCAGCCAATATATGCGCGATACCTTTGTTGATGAAGATATTTTCTTGAGGAATGCTCAATTTTTTAGCCCGCTTCGCCATTTGAGCCCGGTGTTCCTCGGTCTGCGCAGGTGTCCCGAAGCCGCCGGTCCCCGAATGGTCATCGATGACGATAGCCATGTTGGGGTCAAAAAACTTACCTCCCAGAGTTTCAATCGGAGGTCCACCTCTCCCTATACCCGGGACCGGACACGGCGAGGTTAAAAATACATAATCGCCCGGAGAAACCTCCTTCTTACCGCCAGCTTTAGCCAGGATTTTTTCAGTGATATTTTTTCCCATTTTCGTCCTCGATTCTTTTTAAAAATTTCTTAACCCGTCAATTTAAAAAGTTGTTTTATTTAGCCATTTTTTTGCATAGTTCGTTGACCTCTTCCTCGGTCAGCCACCTGTCTTCTCCGCGCTCGGCACGGCTGTCGATTTCTTTCAAACCAACCTTTACAATAGCGTCGATCGTCTTTTTATCGTATTGCAGTCCGAGATATTTCAGGAATCCTTCGATTACATTGGGGTTGATAACTACTTTTCCGAAGAATAGCTGATGCGTCTGGCCGACGATTATCGGATTCCAGGCCTCCATGCCGCTCTCGAAAAAGTTTTTACCTTCTCTCTTCGACTGTATCAGTCCCGACGCATGAGAGCTTTCCGCCCAAACCCTGTCGCCAACGACGGCTTTCCAGTGCTGGGTAGTGGCTCCGCTGGCTTTCTGTACGTACTGGGCGAACTCAAAAAACTTATCCATTTTTATCCCGGTTGAGATGCCGTACAGGCACTCCAGAGCCAATACTATTTCCTCAAATGAGGTATTGCCGGCTCGGTCGCCCAGCCCGCAGATGACCACATCCAGCCAGTCTGCGCCGCCTTCTATTCCGCACACAGCATTGCCCACCGCCAGACCGAAGTCGTTATGGCCATGGAGGGTTATACCTGTTTTTGGGCCTACGGCCTTCCTGAAATCGCTGACAATATATTTCCAGGCCGAAGGTGATGCGCAGCCCAGGGTATCGGCAATGGAAATACGGTCGGCCCCGGCCTCGGAGACCAGCTTGGCCACGTGCAATTGCATTTGATGGTATTCACGCATGCTCGGCCAATTTTGCATGACCCGGTAGCCTGCGGACGCCATGGTGATGCCAACCGATAAATGGAGGTCCGGATAGTCTCGTTTGAGGTGCTTGATCAGCTCACCATATAATGCTGCGTCCTTGGTGGTCTGTGGTACCATGGAACACACCGGGCAAAAGGCAGTGCAACCAACCTCTACCGCGCGGTCAGCCGCTTCTCTCACTTCGTCCATCTGTTTATGTAAATCTCGGCACATTCTGTCCAGGAGAACCGTTGTTGGCTTCTTGACGACCCCGGCAGAGACGATTTTCTTTACCGTCTCTTCCTGATACGGATTGCCGGCATAGCCGCAATCAATGGACTCAACACCCATCTCACTGAGCCTGCTGGCAATCTCTACTTTCTGGTCGATGGTGAAAGAAACCGAAACATTTTCTTCACCTTCCCTGAGTGTGGTTTCCTGGATATGGACTTTTTTAGGTAGATTGGGACTCAGCGCCCTGACCTCGGGCCACCAGGTGGCCGGTGTGGTAAACCATTTGCCCGGTTTATACCAGGGATGTAATTCTTGTATTTCTTTTTCGCTCATGTCTCTGGGTAAGACCATTCTTTCGCCTCCTTAATTTAATCTCTTTAGATCAAACGATAAGTAAGACCATTCTTTCGCCTCCTTGATTTAATCTCCTTAGACCAAACGATAAGTACAACCTAACTTATCCTTTTATATTCCCGATTTCCTCAAGGGCCGCGTCCCATAACTGGTGGAAATTCGCGCCAATCTCCTAAGACAAAGATAGAAGAACCAGGATTCCACTTAGTAGATAACCACATATTCTCTCCAAATGATACCGCTGTTTGGCTATCAGAGCTTCTCCAAGTGGTTAGTATCATACTCACCCGAAGCTTCCTTTCCTACCTTCATTGAAGCATAACCAAATCTTTTAACCCCATCGTGAATGCCAGTGCTTATATCGAACCGAAAAATGGCAGTCACCGACACTACATAGCAGGCATGGTAAGGGACGTGCTGGCGGAAGCTTTGCCCCTTTAGATTGTTCAACATATTCAATGGCCTCAGTAACCTGCTCTTTTTCTCCTTTTATAGCTAAAATGATAGCTCCCTCAGCGCCACCCAATCCCCCTGCCGCAACGGGAACTGCTTTCGCGCCACTCAGTATTTCTATAGCTTGTATCTCTGTTACCGTTGTTGCTCCTTTGACAGGGTATAATCCGCAGGGCATTCCCATTCCGTAATCAAATTCAAGATGGCGGGCGGTCACTTTGGCTGCTTGTGCAATACTAACAGGGATGAGTTTTTCCAGACCCACCGCGCAAATAACACTGAATCCTTTTTGCTTTTGAACGCCCATCACCCGCGCGATTGTGCCTCCTCCATCATGTCCAAATAGGACGCCTGCGTTACCTTCAGTATCCACCGCATTACAGCCTTTTATGTAGACATCTTCAGGGCCTATTTCTTCTAATATTGTTCCCAGGGGTACGCCAGAAGAAAATTTACCATCTTTAATTACCCATTTAAACGGAAACCTGTCCGAAGGAAATTTTGACGGCTTTGATGGAGGGAATTCTTTTAATTGTGCATTCTCATCACGACAAAGACCCTGTGGAAATACCCCACCCATAATCCAGTAATCCGTACTGGGTATTTCTCCGGTAATTTCCTTAACAAGAAAATATGTGGTACTACTGGGGTGTATTACGACCGTGCCTTTTTTCAGAGCCTTTTTTACTACAGCCATCCTGGCAATTGCTTTAGATATTAAACACTTTGATTCCGCTGGGACAAGAACGACTTGTGCTCTCATTGATATT
>CAZXYV010000157.1:0-2891 GCA_964645025.1 uncultured Dehalococcoidaceae bacterium
TGGTGAGCCGTGCAGGTCTCGAACCTGCGACCCGCAGATTAAAAGTCTGCTGCTCTACCAACTGAGCTAACGGCCCGCGCAAACCAGTTCCAGCTTCTAATTCTAGCAAATGACACTCACTAACGCAAGCTGGAGAAGAAATCATTCTTAGCGATTTGGTGAAAGTCCGCGCTTTGAGCTATAATGCAGTCACGATGACGAAGAGCGTTTCATCCGCCGACGAGCAATTGATGCGGCTGGCCCTGCGGCTGGCCCGCCGCGGACTGGGGAAGGTCAGCCCGAACCCGATGGTAGGCGCTGTAATCGTCAAAGACGGCCGCATTATCGCACAGGGATACCATCACGCATTCGGCGGCGACCACGCGGAGGTGGACGCGCTGAAAAATCCTTCAAAAAACGTGTCCGGCGCTACGCTGTACGTGACGCTGGAGCCATGCCGCCATTACGGTAAGACACCGCCGTGCACCGACGCTATCATCGAGCATAAAATCGCTAAAGTGGTCATCGGCATGCAGGACCCCGACCCCAAGATGCGGGGGGAGAGCGTCAAGCTTTTAAACCAGCGCGGCATCGAGACTTTAGTAGGAGTGCTGGCAGATGACTGCCGCGCCCTTAACGAGGCTTATATCAAGCACCGCAGCACGGGCGAGCCTTACGTCACGGTAAAGTTCGCCCAGACTTTAGACGGGAGAATCGCGACGGCCGGCGGCACCTCCCGCTGGATTAGCTCGGCGGAGTCGTTGAAGCTGGCGCATAAGCTGCGGGCTCAAAACGACGCCATCTTAGTCGGCGCGGGCACGGTGCTGAAAGATAACCCCGAGCTTACCACGCGGCTGGTCAAAGGGCGTAACCCGCTGCGGGTCGTGCTTGACTCTAACCTGAAAATTCCGCCGGACGTGGCGGTCTTTAAAGACCAGGTAAAGGCGCCTACGCTCCTGGCGACCACCGCCTGGGACGCTAAAGAGAAGCTGGCTGAACGGCGCGCTCTGGGGGTGGAAGTATTAATCGTGCCGCCGGACGCTAACGGTCAGGTAGACCTGAAACAGCTGCTTAAAACGCTGGGAGAGCGCGATGTTTCTTCCGTGCTGGTGGAGGGCGGGGCGGAAACGATAACGTCTTTCCTGCGGCTGGGACTGGCGGATAAGGTGATAGCGATTATCGCGCCGAAGCTCATGGGCAAAGGTACCGAGACCATCGGCGAGCTTAATATCACGGACGTAAGTAAGGTTCTAAAGCTGTCTTTTACGCGGGTTTATAGAAGCGGGGCGGATGTAGTGGTGGAGGGGAGGGTGTGAGGGCGTAAAAAAACCTTGACAAAGAAATATATAGTGGACTAGTATACCATATATGAAAAAACATATATTTATTATCATTGTAACTATTATTACACTTGTAATGTCTTTGCCTCTGTTATCCTGTCAGAGCGGCGCTGTTGTAACTCAGACTACTCCTTCTACCGCTACGGAAAAAGCTACCGATACCGCGTCTGCCGTAAAAACATCGGTGCCCGTTTCCGCCACTCCTGCTGAAAGCACCACCGCAAAACCGGGTGTAACGCCTCCCGCAACTACTACAACTACTCCAACTCAATCAACAACAACCCCAACAGCGACGCCGGACCTTCCAGACCTTAAGCCCTATCTCGTAGATGGGAAATCAGCCATCACCGTTGATATTTCCAATCCGGACTACAAAAAATTCTTGATTAAAGCCGGCGTAACAAATGCGGGCCAAGTATCCGCCAATAACGTTAACGTCGAACTTTATAACTATTCTACGAAAATTTACACCTGGAACGTCGGCCAACTAAAGAACGGCGAGAACAGGATACTACAAGCAACAGTAGAGGACATCCTTAAACAATCGCAGATATTTGCCGGACAATACTCGCTAAGTATCAACTGCGTCCTTTCTGGAGGGGGTAAAGAAATTGCAGGCAGCAATAATAAATCCGATACCTACAAAGCGATATTAGCTCTTCCGCCAGTCGCGGAACAACAGGGCCAGTCAGCTACGATTCAATACTCTCTTAAAAACTCCACCTGGTTCACGGAAAGCAATCGGGCAGAGTTTATGGCCATATTAAAGGACGTATTGAAAGACGCTAATATTTCTTGGAACACTTTCTATTTTGAAATAATGTCTTTCGATAAATTCAATGACTTTTATGCAAATTCGGTTGGAACAACGGCTGCAGAAAAACAGCAAATAAAGCAATCACTGACTAATAATAAATTATATAGTTACAGTTATCTTTATGGAATGACTGATTCTGTTAACATCTGTATTAGAGAAGGGACTCTCATCCAGATGTTACCGATGGCTATGTACCAACTAGGAAGGCATGATTATGCCCAGATAAACTATGGGGGTTATTCGATTAGTTACAAAATTGATGGTGCCCGATTAGCGGGTTCTCTCATGGAAACATACGGCATCAGAGTCATGCGTGAGAAAGATGGCTTCGGCGGGCTGACCAATATGTCGGCCATTTTAAATACCGTTCAGTACCCCAGTTTAACGGGGACAAGTTCCTCCAGCGTTAACCTGCGCAGGATGTGGGCGGTTTTCGCTGATACAGGCTATCCTAACGGGGACATGCCAGCTGATAAAATACTTAAAGCGTTTTTTAACCTCACCGTCAAACCAGATCCGACGTCTTACATGGCGGATTTAGATAAAAAAGCCGACCTCCTGGACAAAGCAGCCATCGAGAACATTATCCGCTGGCGTTTGGTAAACAAGGAGCTTACTCCGCTCCCGGCGGATATAGCTCAAAAAATGGGGGGTTCGTCGCTGGATCTGGTAATTTCATACCAGGAATTTGTGGCGTTTCCGTGGTAGATACGTGACCTGGATTACCTTCCTGATTTAACCCCCTCCATCACCTC
>CAZXYV010000157.1:2991-4866 GCA_964645025.1 uncultured Dehalococcoidaceae bacterium
AAAGATAGACCCGGCGGCGCAGATGAGGTCGTCGGGCTTGGCGGTGGCTAAAGCCATCTTTAAAGCGTCGGCCACGCTTTCCGCCGCCCGCGCCTTTACCCCTCTTTTAGCGAACTCCTCCAGAAGCGCGGCGGGCTTGACCGACCTCGGGCTGCGGGAGGCGGCGAGGATAACAGCGCCGGTAATTTTTACCGCTTCCGCCACCATGCCGTTTACGTCTTTATCCGCGGAAAAACCGAGTATCAGGATTAACCTGTCATATTTAAAATAACGCTTTAAAGCCTCGCCCAGCTTCTGCATCGAGTAGACGTTATGCGCCCCGTCGATAACGACCCGCGGTTGGCGCCTTAAGACCTGTAAGCGCCCCGGCCAGTCCACTTTTTGTAGTCCTTCGACGATGCTTTTTTTCGTCACCTTTGCTCCCATCCCATTTAAAAGCTCGGCGGCCGCTACCGCGACGGCGGCGTTCTCCAGCTGGTGCTCACCCAGCAGAGGTATCCGCAAATAGTACTCTGTGAGCAGCCCTTTCAGATGAAAAGACTGCCCCCCCTCGTCAAAGCCGCCCGCTTGCCAGGTAACATCTTGACCCATTTTTATCAGCCTCGCCCCGCGCTCCCGGCAGACGCGATCGATGACTTCCATCGCCTCGGGGAACTGGGGGGCGGAGACGACCGCGCACCCCGGCTTGATGATGCCCGCCTTCTCGCCGGCAATCTTCGCCAGCGTATCCCCCAGCACTTCCATGTGGTCGTAGCTGATGGACGTGATAACGCCGACCTGCGGCTGCACCACGTTAGTGGCATCGAGCCGACCCCCCAGACCCACCTCCAACACCTGGTAGTCCGCCTTGATATCACGAAAATGGGCGAACGCCATCGCTGTATATAACTCGAAAGTCGTCAGCTCTCCGAGCGTGCCTTCCTTATTGACCGCCTCGACATGGGGCTTAATGAACGCCACCAGCCTGGCCCAGTCCGCCTCGGGTATGGGTTGGCCATCGACGCGTATCCGTTCGGTATACGACAGGAGGTGGGGGGAGGTATAAAGCCCCACCCGGTAGCCCGCCTGCTTCAGGATGGAGGCTATCATGGCCGAGGTGCTCCCCTTCCCTTTTGTCCCGGCGACATGCACCGTCCTGGCAGCGAGGTGGGGATTCCCCAGCTTTTCCAGTAGCCTTTCGATACGCTTGGTGTCCCAGACGACGCCGGAGCGCGGCAGCCGTTCGAAATCGGCAAACCGCAACAGATACTCCAGGGACTCTTGGTAGTTCATTATTTTCTCCTCGGAGAATATCATATCTTATCTTGATAATTGGGTAAAGTTTATAAAAAGGCATAAAATAATTAATAATTTATTGTTAGTTTTGTTCCTGTAAAAGTATTGACAAACACTACCTGTAGTGGTAAATTATAGAGCTTGACACCAAAGATTGTGGAGGCTGGCGCTTGAACTGTCCCTTCTGCGGCTATAACGACTCCAGGGTCATCGACTCGCGTGACGTCAACGACGGCATACGCCGCCGGCGCCAATGCCTGCGGTGTGAGCTGCGTTTCACCACCTACGAGCGTTTGCAGCCGGCCAGCCTCTTCGTGATTAAGAAGGATGGCCGGCGTGAGGAGTTCCGCCGGGAGAAGCTTTTAGCAGGCATCCGCAAGGCCTGCGAGAAAAGGCCCCTGCCAAGTGGCGCCGTGGACAGCCTCGTGGATGAAATCGAGGGGGAGCTTTACCAGACAGGCAAGGCCGAGATACCCGGCGCCTTCATCGGCGACATGGTCATGGCCAAGTTGAAGAAGCTCGACCACATCGCCTATATCCGCTTCGCCAGCGTCTACCGCGAGTTCGCCGATATCACGACGCTGAAAGAGGAAGTGGACA
>CAZXYV010000158.1:0-4854 GCA_964645025.1 uncultured Dehalococcoidaceae bacterium
TCGATATCCACCTCGGCTTGTTGTCCCTTAACAGATTTTATCAATGCCGGTACAGCTAAACACATAGTTTTTTACCTCTTAATGTGACTTATGTCTTTCCGGGTCGTCTTCGATATCCCGGATTTCCTTGCCGCTGCTGAAAGTATCGGCAATCGGCTCCCCGATGCCGCGGTACTTGGGCGGGAAAAAGGTAAATGGTTTTACTTTGAGGACATCGGGCTTGCCGTCAGTGAGGCAGTCCTCGGTAACATAGACCTCGACTACTTTACCCACCACCAGCGCATGACTGCCCATGTTGATGATATGAACGACCTCGCATTCCAGGTTGATGGGGCATTGCTCGATGAGGGGGGCGCCGGGCAGCTTACCGTAAAACACTTTGAACTTACAGTCGGCTACCTTGTCCGTTTTCGCCCCGGAGATAAGGCCGCAGTAGTCCGTTTCTTTAACGAGGTCCGCGGAGGGAATGTTCACCGAAAAAGTGCGGTTCTGGTAAATGCCCTTCAAGCTGTAGCGGTGGTGCTGCAGGGAGATGGTCACTGCGGGCGGATTGCTGGCAGCGACGCCCGTCCAGGCCACGGCGGCGAAATCCGGCTTGCCATCGACATTGGAGCCGGTCAGGACGACCGGGTGGGGCCATATGAGGGGCTGGGGGCCTAACGCTTTTTTGGTCATGAATTCTTCTCCATAATCGAATTTGCGACGATAACCTGTCCCAGGGAGATGCCGCCGTCGTTACAGGGCACCTGATGGTGAGTATATACTTTAAATCCCGCCGACTCAAGGAGAGCCAGGGTTTTACCTGAAAGGAGGCGGTTCTGGAAAACGCCGCCGCTTAAAGATACTTCTTTAATGCCTGTTTTTTTTGAGATTTGATTACATATTTCTAAAATCATTTGAGCGATAGTGTTGTGGAACCGGGCGGCTATTACTGCTTGAGATATATTTCTATGTAAATCGCTGATAATAGCGGTAAACAAGTCATGAATCTTAATGATGTTCACGCCGTCCTGCGCTATCACGGAGAACGGGTATAGGCTGGCCTCGGTATCGGCGCGGTGGGCCAGCACCTCCAGCTCGATGGCCGCCTGGGCTTCATACTGGATTATACCTCTGACGCCGATGAGGGCGGACACGGCATCGAAGAGCCTCCCCATACTTGAAGTCAGGGGAGCATTTAGCCCTTTTTCAACCTGATTTTTAATGACGTCAAGCTCAGCGGGCTTAAGGTACCCGGCGAGGGGAAGTTCTTTATCTAAATCAATACCCAACGCCATGAGATAGCCGGCGGCGGTGCGGTACGGCTTCTTGATGGCCAGAGCGCCGCCCGGCAGGGGGAGATATTCGAGGTGCGCTACCCTTTTAAAGTTTTTATAGTCGGCGACCAGGAACTCACCGCCCCATATCTGCCCGTCCGTGCCGTAGCCGGTGCCGTCCAGGGCCACCCCGATGACCGGCCCTGCCAGCCCGTTATCCGCCAGGCAGCTGACGATATGGGCGTGGTGGTGTTGTATCTGTATGAGCTTGATATTGCTTTCGGCAGCTAATTTTTGAGCATATTTAGTGGGCAGGTACTCCGGGTGAAGGTCGCAGGCGATAATCTCCGGCTTTATCCTGAAGAGTTTTGTATACAGTCCGATGGTATTCGTAAAATGCTCCAGCGTCTCCAGGTTTTCCATGTCGCCGATATGCTGGCTGACGAAGGCGTGGTCATCCCGCGTCAGGCAGAAGGTGTTTTTCTCCTCGGCGCCGCAGCCGAGTATTTGTTTACTCTTATAAATGAGCTGGATGGGGTGGGGGGCAAAGCCGCGGGCACGCCGGACGAACTGCGGCGCGCCCCTTGCCACTATCATCACGCTGTCGTCGTAGCGGGCATAGATGTCACGGTTATGGACGAGGAAATAATCGGCGATGCCGGCCAGCCTCCGCAGCGCCTCGTCGTTGTCTCTGGCGATGGGCTCCTCGCTGAGATTACCGGAGGTCATCACCAGCGGCCGGCCGGTTTCACGCATCAGGAGGTGGTGGAGGGGGGTATAGGGGAGCATTACGCCGAGGTGGTTGAGGCCGGGAGCGACTGATTTTCCTATCATGGAGTTGTTTTTCCACTTCATAAGGACGATAGGACTGCCGGGCGAGGTCAAAAGTTTGGCTTCGGTGGAGTTGACATAACAATGGGCTTTGACTTCATCAAGGGATGCGACCATGACCGCCAGGGGCTTGGCAGGGCGGTTTTTACGCCGGCGCAGACGGTTGACGGCGGTCTCGCTGGTGGCGTCACAGGCCAGCAGGAAGCCCCCCAGTCCTTTGATGGCGACAATCTTGCCTCTTTTTAAGAGAGAGGCGGTTTCTATAATTTTGTCAGTACAGGGTACGGGGTGTCCTTTGGCATCCAGGAGTTCAAGCTGCGGGCCGCAGACCGGGCAGGCATTGGGCTGGGCGTGAAAGCGCCTGTCGAGCGGGTTGTCATACTCCTTTTGGCACTGCGGGCACATGCGGAAGATTCTCATGGTGGTGTTGGGGCGGTCGTAGGGGACGTCGGCGATTATCGTAAAGCGCGGGCCGCAGCTGGTACAGTTGGTAAAGGGATAGCGATAGCGCCGGTCAGCGGGGTCGAAGATTTCTCGCAGGCAATCCGGGCAGGTGGCGATATCCGGGGAAATGAGCTGGTATTTACCTTCTTCGGCGATGCTGGGGCGGATTTCGAATTTTTTATAGCCGGCGGGCTGTCCCGGCGTGACAGTGATGTCCTGGATATGCGCCAGAGGCGGCGCCTGCTCCCGCAGTCCCTGCAGGAATCGCTCGATGTCCTTGGCTTCACCTTCCACCTCGATACGGACATCCTCGGAAGTGTTGCAGACCCAGCCCCGGAGGTTATGACTGGCGGCGAGCTGGTAAATGAACGGCCTGAAGCCGACACCCTGCACCACCCCCCGGACATTAATGTGCGACAGGCTCAAAACAGTTTTATTGGACATAGCAATTAATTATGAGTTTAAAAATCTTTGACCCAAAATCTCTCTCGCTCTCCCTTTATGAAAGGGAGACGATTTCATTATTGTTAATTAAGGTATCAATCATAAACCGTACTATTGTCCCCCTTTGAAAAAGGGGGATTAAGGGAGATTTTGAATTTGAGAATCAATGCCCGTTATTTACTTTTCTTCACGCTCATGGCGGCTTCCAGCCACAAGAACCACTCTTCCATCCCCGCGCCGGTCTTACAGGAGACGGGGAAAATAGAGACATCGGGATTCAGGCCGGTGACGACTTTTTTAAAGGCATCTATATCGAAGTCAAGATAAGGCTGGAGGTCGATTTTATTGAGCAGCACGACGCCGGTATCGGCGAACATGGCCGGGTATTTGTACGGTTTATCGTCGCCCTCGGGCAGGCTGGAAATCATGATTTTGGCATCTTCGCCCAGGGCATAGTTGTTCGGGCAGATGAGGTTGCCGACATTTTCGATGAAGAGGATATCGGTCTTTTCCAGGGGCAGGCCGTCCAGCGCTTTCGCCACCATATTGGCGTCGAGGTGGCAGCCGCCGGCGGTATTAATCTGGATGACAGGTATCCCCAGCTCATTCACTTTATCGGCATCGACGCTGGAGGCAACATCACCTTCGATGACGGCTATCCTGGCCGTATTTTTAAAGTTTTTAATGGTGCTCAGGATGAGGCTGGTCTTACCCGCCCCCGGCGAGGACATGATATTAATCGTGAGAATGCCGCGCTTATCCAGCCTGATTTTATTCTCCCGCGCCTTCACCTCGTTAGCGATCAGGACTTTTTCACCCACGGTGATTACTTTTACTTTCATTTACTCCACCTCGATGCTTTCCATATAGCATTCGCGCCCGGATACTATCTCTACGTTAGACTCGCGGCAATCGGGACAGGCCCAATTATGGTCGGCCGGTGAGAACACCTTCTCGCATTTACGGCACTTTAGTGTGGTCGGCCTCGTTTCAAAAGAAAGCGCGGCGCCGCGGGCGATGGTGTTTTGCCCGAGGATTTCGAAATACATCTGCACGCACTCGCCCACCACGCCCGATAGCTCGCCCAGGACCAGGTTTATCCGGGTAATTTTATCCGCTTTAGCTTCGTTAGCCTTCTCCAGGGCCAGGGACAATATGCTTTCCGTAATGCTGTATTCATGCATGATATTTCCCCTTTAATTATAAAGGAGTGCGGGGGAGGGGGCAAATGACACATTTAAAATTTACTTCCACCCCGTGTTATGTTATAATTTTTCGTAATTCTTAATAATATAAGGTGAGAGGGACTAGATTTGGAGAAAGAGAAAAAGACAGAAATCATCAAGACCTATCAGGCCCGGGAGAGCGATACCGGCACCACCGAGGTCCAGGTGGCGCTCCTTACCGCGCGGATACAAGAACTGACTACCCACATGGCGGCCAACCGCAAAGACTTCCATACCCAGCGGGGCTTGCTTAAGCTCGTCGGGCAGAGGCGCAGGCTTTTAGCTTATCTCAGCCGGGAGGACGTGGGGCGGTATAACCAGCTCATCAAGAAACTGGGGCTGCGTAAGTAAAAGCCCATCGGTTGAAGGAGTATTCTAGTGGAACAACAATCATTTGGCTGCGAAGTTGCCGGTCGCAGTCTAACTATCGAGACAGGCAAGCTCGCCGGGCAAGCCAACGCCGCGGTAACCGTCCGCTACGGCGAGACCGTCGTTCTGGTTACCGTCTGCTTCCAGCGCGAGGCCAGGGAAGGGATAGATTTTTTACCCCTGACTATCGACTATGAAGAGAGACTATATGCCGCCGGTAAGATACCGGGGGGCTTTATACGGCGGGAGGGGCGTCCCAGCGAGGCGGCCACTTTAGCGTGCCG
>CAZXYV010000159.1:0-4842 GCA_964645025.1 uncultured Dehalococcoidaceae bacterium
ATCTCTCTCATGACCTATTAAATTTTACTCCCTTTTTATCAATATGTCCAGACAATTCGATATTAAATTCTACCAGCCATCCCTGAGCCGTATTCAGTACGTACACCCTTGCCTCACCCCACCGCCTCACCTAAGATTGACATATCAGCGGCGCATTCATTGACAGGCGGCCAGGCTGAACCTATAATCTTTATTAAAGGCGCTGTTTTGATTAGTCCAATAAGAAAAAGCAGAATAGGCGTACTTACCAGTGGCGGCGACTGCGCCGGATTGAACCCTGCCCTGAAATGGGTGGTCAAGACGGCCATGGATGAAACCCTGGAATGGGAACGTGGCATCCGCTACGAAGTTCTGGGCATCCGCGATGGGTGGAAAGGTCTCGTAACTGTCGACCTGGCCAGCCCGGATACGGAAGGACATATCTCACTACTAAATCCGGAAATTGTCCGGACATGGGACAGGTACGGCGGGACGATGCTGGGCACTTCCCGCTTTAGCCCGTATGACCCCAAAAATGAATGCTCCAAACAGGTAATTGAAAATATCGAAAGGCTGGGGCTGGAGGCGGTAATAGCCATCGGGGGGGACGGCACACTGGCCATCGCGACCCGCCTGGCCAGGGAAGGCGTCAATGTCATCGGCATTCCCAAGACAATCGATAAAGACCTCCCCGAGACCGACTATACGCTGGGGTATGAAACAGCCCTGAATGTCATCGTGGAAGAGGTGGACCGCCTCCGGACGACCGCCGGCTCTCACAAGAGGATATTCGTCGTCGAGACCATGGGAAGGGAGGCCGGTTGGCTGGCCCTGGAAGGCGGGGAGGCCTGCGGGGCTTATATTATTTTAATCCCGGAGTATGATTTCTCTATAGACAGGGTAAACGAGCTTGTCATGGAAGGGAGAAGGGCCGGCACCCGCTACGAAATCATCATCGTGGCCGAGGGCGCCAAGCCGGAAGGCGGCACCGAAGTCGTCCGGAAAGAAGGCGTTGATAGCTTCGGACATAAGGCCCTCGGGGGCATCGGCGAGGTTTTAGCCCGTGAAATCGAAATGGGGACCAAGCTCGAAACCCGCAGCGTCGTTTTAAGCCACCTGCAGCGCGGCGGCGCCCCCTGCGCTTACGACCGCCGCATGGGCAGATACTTCGGCATCGCCGCCGTGGACCTTATCGTCAGTAAAAACTACGGTAATATGGTATGCCTGCAAAATGGCCGCATCAGCTATTGTCCACTGGAAAAAATATACGGACGTCTGAACACGGTCGACCCCATCACACAGTACGACTCCGAACGGTACAACGGACGCCGCACAATTTTAAATGGAGTGAAGAAAAGTGCCCGAGCGCAAAAAAGCCAGAGAAAAATTTAATATCGATGACCTGATCAAAGAAGCCGTCTTCGGGGCGGACCCGGGGACAAAGGAAGAGACACGCCGCCTGCTACGAAAGGAAGCTATAAGCCGGGGCGCTATCCCGGCCAGCATCCAGAGCCTTTATGAAGCGGCAGGTAAAGGCCTCTACCACGGTATCACCGTACCCGCCATCAACATCCGGATGATCACCTATGACGTCGCGAGGGCGGTCTTCCGGGCGGCGATGAAAGATAATGTCGGCGCCTTCAGCTTTGAAATAGCCCGCTCCGAGATAGGCTATACCAAACAGAGTCCTGCGGAATATGCCGCCTGCGTCCTCGCGGCGGCGGTGAAAGAAGGTTTCCGGGGGCCGGTCTTCATCCAGGGGGACCATTACCAGGTCCGGCGGGCCATGTACCGCGAGAACGCCGCCGCGGAACTGGATGACATTAAAAAGCTCATTAAAGATTCGATAGAAGCCGGCTTCTATAATATTGATATCGATGCTTCTACCCTGGTGGATATTTCTAAAGAAGACCTGACGGAACAGCAGGAGAAAAACTCGCAGGTCACGGCGGAAATGACCCGCTATATCCGGAGTATCGAGCCAAAGGGTATCACCGTTTCCGTGGGCGGGGAAATCGGCGAGATAGGCAAGGGCAACAGCACCGTGGGAGACCTCCGGGCTTTCATGGACGGCTACCTCAAGCAGCTGCCCAAGGGAATTAAAGGAATCTCTAAAATCAGCGTACAGACCGGCACTGCTCACGGCGGCGTGGTCCTGCCGGACGGGTCAATCGCTAAGGTCAGCATTGCTTTCGATACCCTCAAAGAGATGTCTAAAGTATCCCGGGAAGAATACGGCCTGGGCGGGGCGGTGCAGCACGGCGCCTCCACCCTACCGGACGAGGCCTTCGACATGTTCCCGAAGGTGGAGACGATAGAAGTGCACCTGGCCACCGGATTCCAGAATATCGTTTACGATAGCCCCTCCTTCCCCAAAGAACTGCTGGAACGGATATATCACTACCTTGACACGAATTGCGGTAATGAAAGAAAAACCGGCGATACGGCAGAACAGTTCTATTATAATACCCGCAAGAAGGCCCTCGGCGATTTCAAGAAAGAGCTCTGGAGCCTGCCTGAGGACATAAACCGCCGGATAATGCAGGAGCTGGAAGAACGCTTTACGCTGATGTTCCGCAAGCTTAACGTCACCAATACCGTGGACCTGGTTAAAAAGTACGTCAAAATGCCGTCTTGAAACCGGCTAAAACTCTAAGATCACTCGATGCATAAATAAAAGGCTGGATACTTCCTAATGGAAAATATCCAGCCTAAACATCCCTTGAATTGACCGGCTTTATCTCTTGCCGATTCTGAACATCTTGGTGCCGCAGGACGGGCAAACACCCTGCGTGGCCGGCTTGCCGTTCTTCATGGTAATGGCTTTTGCACTGCTCATTTCTTTCTTGGAGCGGCACTTTACACAATATGCTTGCATGTTTCCTCCTTCCCTCAAAGCTATTTGCTATAAACAATAAACCATTAGTCAGGCTCATGTCAAGAGGCGCGCACGAACGAATACCAATTTTTTGTGCCTGAATAGCAAAATTTAATAAAAAAACACGCTCAGGTTGAGCGTGGGACAGTGCTGCCCCGGCCTCAAATACCATAAAAATCACGCGTATGCTATAATTTATATCTATAAAAATCTAAAGAGGAATTACTAAATGGCTAAGACTAAAAAGACGGTATTTGTTGACGGCCAGCATGGCACAGTAGGTTTAAAGCTACGCGAGCGCCTGGTCGGAAGAAAAGACATTGAGCTCATCGAGATACCCGAAGAAAAGCGTAAAGACGCGGAAACCAAGAAAAAGCTGTTAAATGAAGCGGATATCGTGTTTCTGTGTCTGCCGGATGACGCCGCGCGCGAGTCAGTCAGCCTGATAAAAAGCAGCTCGGTTTGCGTCCTCGATGGGTCAACCGCGCACCGCGTCACGGAAGGTTGGGTTTACGGACTGCCTGAGCTTAAAAAAGAGCAGCGAACGCTGATAAAAAAATCTAAACGAATATCCGTGCCTGGCTGCCACCCCACCGGTTTTGTCACGATGCTCTATCCGCTGGTGGCTAAGGGCATTGTGGCGCCGGATTACCCGGTTACCTGTCACGCTGTGTCGGGATATAGCGGCGGCGGCAAGGCCATGATTGCCGATTACGAGAGCAAGAATTCTCCCGACTACATAAAAAATCCCCGGCCGTACGCGTTGGAGCTGAATCACAAGCATGTCCCGGAAATGACCAAAATTGTCGGTCTATCCCGGCCACCCATTTTCGCGCCTACCGTAGTCAACGTATATAACGGCGAAATTATCTCCATCCCGCTGGTGGTAAGCTACCTCAAAAAAGAAATGTCTGCCGCGGATATCCGGGAAGTGCTGGCGGAATACTACGAAGGCGAGCAATTTATTAAAGTAATGCCGTATCCGGCGGACGATTACCTGAAAAACGGCTTCCTGACGTTTACGGACTGCAACGGCACAAATAACCTAGAGATATTCGTCTTCGGCAGTAAGGAACGAATCCTGCTTTCCGCGCGCTATGACAACCTGGGTAAAGGCGCCTCCGGCACGGCGGTACAAGATATGAATATTGTGCTGGGAGTGCCAGAGAATACAGGACTGTAAGCCGGGACGGTTAGTTCCTAGGCGGTCTCTTTCTCCACCCTCTCTTTGTAAGCCGCCATCAACTTACGGGTGACTGCGCCCGGCTTCCCCTGGCCGATGATTATCTCCCGCCCGGCCTCATCCTGGACCGCCACCAGCGGCATGACCTCTATCAGCGCGTTGGTCATAAACGCTTCATCGAACCGCGTGAGGTCGGCCAGAGTGATATCTCCCTCGGTAACATCGATGCCCATCCCCGGCGCCATTTCGATGATAGCTTCCCGCGTGACGCCCGGGATAATGCCGCTATCAACGGTGGGTGTTATCAGCCGTGACCCTGCCACAAAAAATATATTGCCGCTGCCACCCTCGGCGATAAAGCCGCCATCGTTTAAAAGCAGCGCCTCATCCAGCCCGTTAGCGGCGGTTTCCATCCTCGCTATGACGTTGAGCAGGTAGTTTATTGACTTTATATTGGAGACTACAGACTGGCGGGAGCGTTTTACGGAGGCCAGGCCGATTTTAAAACCTTCGTTATATTTTTGCGCAGAAAAAGGCGTATAAGGCACAGCCGTCACCACTACCGTAGGCTTACCGCTGGCGTCCACCCAGGGCAAAGCTACCCCCTCGCCGTTGGTGACGGTAAGGCGTAAACGGGCATTTTTGAGTTTATTGGCGGCGAGAGTATCGCGGCAGGCTTTCTCCAGGTCGAGACCGGCCAGCTTTGGCCCTAAACCGATGATTTCCGCGGCATCGCGCAGCCGCTTTACATGGTGATCCAGCAGAAATAGCTTACCGTTATAAGCCCGTATCGTCTGGAACA
>CAZXYV010000160.1:0-4803 GCA_964645025.1 uncultured Dehalococcoidaceae bacterium
ACCGCCCGGGAGCTGATGGATGACCTGGCCGAGATACAGCGGATAATCAAGGAATGGAGGCCAAGCTCGAAGTAAAAATGATAATGGCACGACTGGGGGAATACCCCGATAAAATAGAGGGTTATCATGGTTGCCCGCAAAGCGCGGCGGTAGTAGCCTGAAAATGCGGGGCAACTATGTTTAATTGCCTGTAAGACATGATGCGATTAAACCGGTGACAGAAGATGGGAGTGTAAGCCAGGTAGTCAGGGAGGCCAAAGATGGTCAATAAACGAAATAAAAAAGGCGTGTTGTTCAATATACACCTGCGCTATATTATCGCCACGATGGTGCTTTGCTCCATCATTTACTATTTGCCCGTAATCAGCGGCCTTTTCGGGTGGACATCCCTCCAGCATAACCTGAACAGCCTGCATAATTTATACGGTATTGACTTCCTTGGCCTGGTATTCTTCGCACCGGTGGTGTACGCGGCTTATGTCCTCGGCGTAATTCCGGCCATACTTACCGCGCTCATCGCCATGCTGGTGCTGCTACCGCATGCCATATTGATCGATAACTACCCTAATGCCCTTTTCAAGCCCACCGCCTTCGTCATTATCCTCGGTGCCGTCGGCGCCGTCATCGCCATGCTGCAAAAGAGTGAACAGCAGCACCGCCAGAGGATGAAAGAGATGAAATGCCTCTATGACATCGGCAAGGCCGCCGAAGAGAGCGATTCCGAAGAGGCGTTCTTACCGAAAGTGGTCGCCCTGATTCCGCAGGCCATGCAGAACCCGGAAGAGACCAGCGTCAGAATCACCTTCCGTGACCAGGTCTTTAAAAGCCCTTACTACCAGAAATCGTCCAGCAAAATAGCCGAAAACCTGGTGGTCGGCGGCGAAACGATGGGCATCGTGGAATTATACTCCAACCGCGATAACCCTTACCTTAAAAAGAGAAACCACCTCACCAAGACCCTGGTGGAAAGAATCGGCGGCGCCATCCGGCAGCTGGAACTGGAAAAATCGCTCCAGGGCTACTATGAACAGCTCGAAAATGAGGTTGAGCTCAGGACGAAAGACCTCGAGCAGGTCCAGGAAAAGCTCATCCGCTCCGAAAGGCTGGCGGCTGTAGGCGAGCTGGCCTCCGGCGTGGGGCACGAGCTCCGTAACCCCCTGAACGTCATCAGGAACTGCGCCTACCTGCTCAACATGGCCCTCACCGATAAAAGCGATGAGGAGGCGATTAAAACCCTGAAAGTGCTGGATAAACAGATTGATATCGCCAATAAAATCGTGACCGACCTGCTGGACTTCACCCGCATCAAGCCCCCGTCACAGGCCAGGGTGGACCTAAACTATTTAATTAAAGAAAGCCTATCCTATATCACGGTGCCGGAGTATGTCACCGTTAAAGCTAATCTCAACGGTCATTCTCCGCCGCTAAGCACCGACGGCGAACAGATAAGCCGTGTTTTTACGAACATCATTTTGAATGCGATTCAGGCGATGAGCGGTCCGGCACCGGTCAAGCCCGGAGAGCTGGGTATCGACGTCGGATCGGACGATAACTTCGCCTGGATACGGTTCAAAGACAGCGGCTGCGGTATTTCCGAAGAGAACATGAAAAAGATTTTCGAGCCGCTCTTCACTACCAAACCCAAAGGCATCGGCCTGGGGCTGGCCATTTCGAAAAGACTAGTCGAGCAGAACGGCGGCAAAATCGAGGTTGCCAGCCAGGTTGGCGAGGGCGCCACTTTTACCGTCAAGCTGCCATTAGAAAAAAGGGGGTAAATCCGGATATGAATGATGAGCCGACTATCCTCATCGTCGATGATAATGAAGATTTATTACAAACATTCGCCATGATATTAAAGCGGCGCGGTTTCAGCGTGGCCACGGCGGGTAACGGCACCTCCGCCGTGGATAAATTTAAAGAACAGAGCTTCGATGTGACTTTAATGGATATCGTCATGCCGGAGATGAACGGGGTGGAAGCTTTTAAAAAGATCAAAGAAATGCAGCCCGGCGCGCCGGTAATCCTCATGACCGCCTACTCTGACGAAGACCTGATACAGACCGCCAGGGACGAAGGTATCCATAAGATTATCCATAAACCGATCCGGATCGACCAGCTGATTGAGATGATTACCGAGGCCGCCAGCAGCCAGCCGATTCTCATTATCGATGACGATGCGGATATCTGCGAAACCCTCACCAAGGTGCTCAAACTGGAGGGACATGAAGTGCTGACGGCGGGCAGCGGTGAAGAGGCAGTGGACATCGCCCGGGAAAGGGACTGCCAGATGGCGTTTATCGATGTCAAGCTGCCGAATATCGACGGCCTGGAGACACTCCTCAGGCTAAAGGAGGTCAATCCCGACCTGCTTACCGTCATGATGACCGGGTTCCGTAATGAGGTCAAGGACGCCCTGGAGAAGGCCCAGGCAGCCTCGGCCATCACCTGCCTTTACAAACCTTTTGACCCGGCGGAAGCCGCCAATCTGGTGAAGAAAATCGGCAGAAAGCCACGCCGTACCAGGAGAGTAGATGAAGGATAATGAGACCATTCTCGTCGTCGATGATGACCGGGATTTCCTGGAAATCATCCGGCGCATCCTGGAACATAAAGGCTATAAGGTAGAGACCGTCCCCTCGGCCGACGAGGCGATATCACGCCTGAAAGGGCATTTCTACAATGTGGCCATCCTGGACATCAGCCTGCCGGATGCCGATGGCACCGAGCTGCTCTCCAGAATCATGGAGATGCACCCGGATATCATCGCCATCATGCTCACGGGCCATTCTTCAGTACAGAACGCGATGCAGTCTTTGAACTGCGGCGCCTTTGCCTACCTGGAGAAACCGGTAGACCCGGAAAACCTCATTTCCGTCATCAGCCGTGGTCTGGAAAGACAGCACCTGCTGCTGGAAAACCGCCAGCTGCTGGAGGAACTGGAGCATCATAACCGCGTGGCCAATACCCTGCTCAGCGTATCCCAGGCGGTATCACAGTCCCTCGACCTGCAAAAAATTATCGACGCGGCGCTGGGAGAAGTCGCCCGTTCCACCGGCCTGGAGGTAAGCTTCGTTTACCTCAACCGGAACGACCGGTTACTGCTCATGGGCCACCACGGGCTACCATCGAGGGTGGCTGCCGGTTTGCCGCCAGAGGCCAGCAAAGACAGCGGCACCATCGGCAATATCTTCAGCCATGGTAAAATCATCGTCATTGAAGAGCTGGAAAAAGATGCCGGGCACGACCTCGATTTTCTAAGAGGCGGAGGCTACCGTTCTTTTGGCGGCGTGCCCCTGATGATTCTGGGGACAAGCATCGGCATCCTGGGTGTGGCCACCAGCTTCGCGCATTATTTCAGCCCGGGCAACATCGAGTTGCTTACCGGCATCGGACGGGAGATAGCCATTGCCGTGCGGAACGCGCAACTCTATGAGGAGGCCTCGAGCGCCAAAGCGCTCCGGGAGCTCGATACCATGCGCACCGAGTTTCTGGCCAACGTCTCACACGAACTCCGTACTCCGCTGGCGGTAATCAAGGGCTCGGCCAACAGCCTCCTCCAGCCGGACGTGATTTTTGACGAACAGACCCGGCGCGAGTTCCTGGTATCCATAGATAAAGATGCCGATACCCTGACACGTTTGGTGGACGACCTGCTGACGATGTCCCGCCTGGAAGCCGACGCCCTTGAAGTCAACCGGAAGCCGCGTACCATCGCGGAAATATTCGATTCGGTAAAAGACAGACTGGAAAGTTTGACCAGCAAACACCACTTGCGCCTCAGTATCCCTGATGCCATACCGCCCGTGGTGGTCGATGATGTCCGCATCGGAGAAGTATTGACCAACCTCGTCGAGAATGCCGTGAAGTTCTCCGATGAAAATACCAGGATTACGATAAACGCACATCATGCTGGAAATGAAGTCATTATCAGTGTGACTGATGAAGGCATCGGTATTCCTCCGGAGCTGCATGAGAAAGTATTCGAACGCTTTTTCCAGGGAAACGGTCACAAGACAGGCCGGAGGAAGGGGACCGGACTGGGGCTGTCCATCTGCCGGGGCATTGTCGAGGCGCACGGGGGAAAAATCTGGGTGGCCAGCCAGAACGGTAGGGGCGCCAAATTCAGCTTCAGTCTTCCGGTGGCCTAAAAGGGGGATACGCCTATGGATAAAAAACATATCTTGATTGTAGACGATGATCCGGCGATACTCAGGCTGCTGAGTACGAATCTCAAAGCGAGAGGCTATGAAGTCATCACCGCCACCAACGGCGAGGAATCTCTGGAGGTAGTACAGAGAGATTTCATCGACCTCATTATTCTCGACCTCATGATGCCCAAGATAGACGGCGTGGAGGTCTGCCGCCGCATCAGGGAATGGTCCGACGTGCCCATCATCATCCTCAGCGCCCGCGGCGATGAGAACGATAAGGTCAAATGCCTGGAGCTGGGTGCGGACGATTACCTTACCAAGCCCTTCGGCATCGCCGAGCTGATGGCGCGTATCAAGACGGCCTTCCGCCACCGCGGCGACCCTTCCGTGTCACCGGCCCAGTCCAGCTTTACCTACAATGGTATGGAAATTAACTTCGCCAAGAGACGTGTCACCGTCGACGGTAAAGAAATCACGCTCACGCCTACGGAGTACGCCCTGTTACAGCACCTGGCCGTAAACTCCGATAAAGTCCTCACCCACAGCATGTTATTACAGAGCGTCTGGGGCAACGAATACTCATCCGAAAAGGAATATCTGCGCGTCTTTGTCGGGCGGCTGCGCCGCAAGCTGGAGCCGGACCCCAAGAACC
>CAZXYV010000161.1:0-4795 GCA_964645025.1 uncultured Dehalococcoidaceae bacterium
CGCCGGAGCAGGCGGCGATGGCCACGCATTTCGGGTGCATGCCCTGCATGGTCTTCAGATAACCGGTCGTCTTGCGCCCGTAGGACGACTCCAGACAGATAAGGTCGCCGTCTTTCAGACCCCTTTTCTTCGCCGTATCGGCGTTCATGGTGATGTTATAAGTGTAAGGGTTCATCCGGCTGACTTCATCTATCCAGGGCATCTCCATCGTATAGGTGCCGTTGTGGAGTATGTCCCGGTAGGAGAAGCTGTACAGGTCGAACTCACCGGTCTCTTCTTTGGCTACCTGAGGCGTAAAGAAGCTGGTAAGAGGCGTGAACTGCTCCCAGTCCAGCTCGACACCGATGGTCTTGGCGTTCTTCATTATCGCCGGTTTAAGCTCGGCCAGGTGCTCAAGGTAGATAGGAATGCGAACATCGACATACCATCTCCAGTAAGCCTCGATGACCTGCTTCTTCCAATCGATGGTTCCATGTTCCGAGATATATTTCAGGTCGTTCTTTTCACCGAAGTAAAATTTGAAGGCCCGGTCCATCATCTCGGAGTAGGAGATTTTTTCCCCGGGTTTGATAAGCTGGGTAACCTTCTTGGGGTCGATGGCCGCGGCACCCCGGGCGCTGGAAATATCGCCGCTGATAAGGGCTTCGCCGCCGAAGCTGGAGAAGTAGACGTTATAGTATTTATTCATCTCATCTCTCATGCCAATCCTGTCAGCCAGGTCCCAGAGCGCTTCAACTTTATTCCTGCGCTCGAAGGCCGGCTTGACCACCGGTTGCCGGATGGGGAAACACCAGCCTTCCATCCCTATCGGGTGGTTAAAGAAAGGCCCGTGTGAAGAGAAGAGACAATAGGCTTCCAGCGGATGGCAGTCAGGAAGGACGATATCGGCAAAACCCTCGGCGAACTCATTGGGGAGGATGTTGAAGGAAACGGTGAAAGGCACCTTCTTCCAGAAGACTTCCACGATTTCACGGTTCTGGGAACTGCGAATCATGTTGGAGCCGAAGATGATGGCCGCATCGATGTCGTAAGGATGCCCCATTTTTTCCCAGTATTTCGGGAAATCGGAGGTCATCGGGTGGGGCGAAAACGAGGCGGTGGGTACTAACTCTTTAAGAAGCATATCTTCTGGCACTTTGGGCTCATGGACCGGCCACGGCCCGTGCTCCATGAAGGTGCCGGCGGTCAGCAGGCCGTCTTTGCAGGGGAACGGAATTACCTTGAACCTGCCGGTATCCGGGTGCCCCGCGACGTAGGCCGGCCAGCCCAGCGTCCCGCCGGGTACATCCATAGCACCAACGATGGCATTGAGCAGACACATGGCCACGTAGGAGTGAGCCGAGTTGGTATGCCCCTGACCGCCACGGAACATGATACACGCCACCGGCCTCAGAGGGAGCTTCTCACCTTCGATTTCGACGGTGGTGCCTATCGAGGCGGCCTCGGCATACTCTTCAGCGATGCGGCGGATGGTCTTGGCCGGGACGGTGCTCACCTTTTCCGCGGCTTCCGTTGTATATTGCTTGACATGGTCTTTGAGGAGCTGGAAGGACGGGTGGCATTTCACGCCATTTACTTCGTATTCGCCCAGGAGGGCATAATCGCCGATGGTCGGGTCGTTAAAGACCTTGGCTTTATTAGCCTTAGAATCCCATATCAGTGGTTTATTCGTCTCTTTATCCCTGACATAAAGCTGGTCCGGGCCGATAAGGTACGCGCCGTTGGTCTTTTTCTTGAGAAACTCGGCATCATAGACATTAAGCTCGTTCAGGAGGATATTTATCATCGCCAGGGCGATGATACCATCTGTGCCCGGTAAAAGCGGTATCCATTCGGTGGCTTTGCCGCCGCCGAAGTTGCAGATGGGGTCGAAGACGACAATCTTGGCGCCCTTTGCCCGGGCATCTGCGGCCAGGCGCATGTTGAATCCCATCGAGTGTCCGGAGCCGGTGCCCTTGTTCGAGCCCATCTGGATGACGTATTTCACATATTTCCAGTCCGGCACGATTGACCAGGAGGCATGATAGAGGCCGGCGCCCATGTGGGAGCCGCTGCCGCAGTGGAGGCCGCCGCCACCGACATGCCAGTTCTTGGTGCCGAACACCGCGCCAAAAACTCCGAAACCCAAGGGCAGGTCAGGACCGCTGCCGGCCGATGGCGTGCCACCATGGAAAAGTTTATTGGGATTCTCCTTGCGAATTTTCTTCAGCTTTTCGGCAATTTCATCCAGCGCCTCATCCCAGGATATCCGCTTCCATTTGGGGTCGGTAAATATTCCTTTCTCCGGGTTGGTCCTTCTCAGTGGATAGTTGTACCTATTTGGGTCATATAAAGCCTGTATCATGGCTTCGCCTTTAGCGCAGAGACCTCCCCGCGCGCCAAAGTCGTTATCCGGTTCGCCCTCTATTTTCACGAGGACGCCATTGACCCGGTGGCCGCGTATTGAACAGGTGCCGTAGCAGCCCCCGCAGGTGGAGTGCACCCATACGTCTTCCCATATTTCTGGTTTGCCCTTAACTGACATTGTCATAGCGTCAGTCCACCTCCTTTTTATATTCCGGTATGATTATCATTTAGATTCTGCCTGACTTGTTGATGCGCTTTTTCCTCCCTCTTTAGCGGCATCGCACAGGGTCTTGAGGAGAGCGAACCTGCGGTTGACCTCTGCCTGGAGGGCGGCCAGGTCGTTCTCTTTAAAATGGGAGAACTTACGCATGAGTTTCGTGAAATCGGTCACGGGCTTTGGCGCCGGCACTTCAACCGTAATCCTGGGTTGGCCGTTTTCCGCCTCCCAGAGCGGGAAGTAGTTGGTCCTTACGGCCGTGCGGCATACCTCGATACTGAGGTTGGAATCAATACGCCAGCCCACGGGACAGGGCGAGAAGACATGGAGATAGACAAAGCCCTCTTTAACCATCTCTTTCGCCTTCTGGAGCTTCTTGGCAAAGTCCTCGAGGTGGCTCAGCGTGGCCGTGGCCATGTACCTGGGCCGGTGCATCAGCATCAGCATGGGCAGGTTCTTGGACACGGTCGGTTTGCCCCGGCTTATCTTACCGACGGGGGTTGTAGTTGTGGAAGCACCCTTTTGTGTCGAGCTGCTACGCTGGTTGCCGGTGTTCATGTAGCCTTCGTTATCGTAAGTGATATAGATGATATGCTCATTTCTCTCAGCGGCGCCGCTGAGCACCTGGAAGCCGATATCGCTGGCACAGCCGTCACCGGTAAAGCAGACCACCGTGGCATCGATGCCGGCCTTCTGGTAATACCTGGATAGACCGGTACCGCTGGAGGCGACCCCGGTCATGACACAGGCGAGGTACGGCAGCTTGTGCCAGGCCCCGAGGTTCTGCCCGTGAAGGACGGGGGCCGAGCAGGACGGCGTGCCGACGAATACCATCTTATCTCCCAGGACTTTCGGCACGAACCGGGCGGTTAGCTCCAGGGGACAGCCGGCACACCAGGCCACGCCACCGGAGAACTTATCTTCGGTGCAAAAGTAGTTAAATATCTTGTTTTTCTTCTTCGTTGTTTCAACCATTAGCGTTGCTCCTCCATCGGAATCCAGGTTATCTCCTGGTACGGCTTGCCCTTCGCGGCGGCATTAACTTCATCGATTACCCTGCCGACATGCGGTACGTTAATATCCAGGTTCGCCAGGCCATCGATATAGCTCAATATGGGTACGGCGCCTATCTTGGGACAGAGCGCTTTCAGCTCCGTGCACATGGGCCCGTATTTCCAGCCGAAGCAGACGCTCCGGTCGATGACCCCGATGGCCTTTTTCCCTTTGAGGGCTTTAATCAATCGTTCTTCAGGGAAGGGGCGGAATAATCTTAGCTTAATCAGACCAACCTTTACCCCCTCCGCCCGTTTGGCATCGACCACCGTCTTTGCCGTGCCGGCGGCGCTGCCCGATGCCAGGACAACGATATCGGCATCGGCGGTGCGGTACTCTTCAATCTGTCCGCCGTAGCTCCGTCCGAAGTACTCTCCGAATGCCTTATCAATCTCATCGACCTTGTTCTTGGCTCTATCCAGGGCCTGCCAGTGCTTGTAGCGGGCCTCCACATAGCCCATTTCCATGCCGTGAGTGCCGCAGCCCCTCGCCTCCCCCGGGACGAGCTTGGGACGCGCCGGCTGCTTCTTCAAGGGCGCCAGGAACTCGTCGACATCCTGAATCTGCGGTATCTCTACCGCCTCGGCGAGGTAAGACAGGTAATAACCGTCGTAGTTCACCATGACCGGTAGCTGAATATCGAAATCTTCGGCCAGCCGGTAAGCCATGATAATCTGGTCGACGATTTCCTGGTCGTTTTCCACGATTATCTGAATCCAGCCGGAGTCCCGCGTTGAAATCATGTCCTGCTGTCCGGCGGAGACGGCATGGATGCCCGGGGTCTCCCGGTTAACGTTGACCATCACGACCGGCGCCCGGAAGCCGGCGGTCTGTAAGAGCGTATCGTACATATATACCAGCCCGTAGGATGACGTGGCGGTGAAAACGCGCGCCCCGGCCATGCTGGCGGCGCAGACGATATTCATCGCCGAGTTTTCCCCTTCTACCTCAACCATCTCGGCATCGAGAAGGCCGTCAGCTTTGAAGGCGGAGAGCTGCTCAACCACCTCGCTCTGGGGAGTTATCGGGTAGGAAGCCACCACCTCCGGGCGGCAGAGCAGGGCCGCATGGGCGGCGGCGGCGTTGCCGGTCATAACCCTGGCTTTTACTGTTTTAGCCTTCATTGCCGAACTCTCCTTCCGGAACCATGGTCAGAGCGCCCCGCGGGCACTCGTGAGC
>CAZXYV010000162.1:0-2048 GCA_964645025.1 uncultured Dehalococcoidaceae bacterium
TTTTCCCGATTATCTTCGGCACCGCCAGCATCGCCCTTTTTTATTTCCTTTGCCGCCGGCTGGATATGTCGCGGACAGCTTCATCCATCGCTACTTTTCTGCTGGCATTTGAGAACATGACCTTTCTTCAGGCCAGCGTCGCCATGCTCGATGTCTTTTTCGTCACTTTTATGATGGCGGCGTTCTTGCTCTACGCCCACCGGAGATACATCGCCTCGGGAATATCCATCGGTCTGAGCGGGCTGGCCAAGCTTAACGGGGCGCTAGCGGGGCCGGTGGTAATGATTCACTGGATTTTCACCCGGCGGGGCCGTTCCTGGTGGTTCTTCCTGGCCGCTTTCTTTGCGGTTATCACCTTCGCGGAGCTGATGATACCGCTCGATTACGCCATCACCCGGAATTTTGTCAACCTGGCGGACCCGCTGCACCGCATCCAGTCCATGTTAAGCCTGAGCGGTAGCCTCACCTTTGCCAACGTCGACCATGTGTCCGCCAGCCGTCCCTGGGACTGGCTGATATCCTACAAGCCCATGGCTTACTGGATTATGCCGCATTATACCGCTGCCATCAGCTTTTCCATCTGGGCGCTGGCCATCCCTACCTTCGCTTACATGGTCTGGAGGGCGGTCAAAGGGAGTGAAGCGGGGCTTTTCGGTTTAGCCTGGTTTACCGGCACCTTCCTGTTATTAATACCGCTCAGCATCATCACGGACAGGGTCAGCTATGTTTATTATTTTTACCCGTCGGTCGGCGCTATCTGCATCGGGCTGGCGCTGGGTTTATCCCAGCTTATTGACGTTTTCCAGAGCCGTCCGTCCGGTAAGCTCAAGTGGACGGCTCTTTCGATAGTCATCTTCGTGCTGGTGGTGCACCTGCTGTCTTTCTTAATCCTTTCTCCTCTCATCCCCGTGGACTTTGCCAAGCTGGTAGGGATTACGGGTTAGGATTATTGCCCGCGGTTTTCCCCACCCTTTACCCTCATTACTATAATTGTTAATTTCCCGGTGCTATAATTAGCCCGGGGGTGGTGAGGCCATGCGCGAGGCGTTGCTCTATGAGAAGCTGCCCGGTTCCAGGGTCAGGTGCGGTACCTGCCAGTGGCGCTGCCGGATTAACCCGCAAAAATACGGTGTCTGCGGCATGTACCAGAACCAGGGCGGCGCCCTCTTCAACCTCAACTACGGCCGGGTATCCTCCATGGCCGCCGACCCCATCGAAAAGAAGCCCCTTTTCCACTTCCACCCGGGCACGCTGTGCTTTTCCCTGGGCACCCTGGGCTGCAACTTCCAGTGTAAGCACTGCCAGAACTGGGAAATCTCCACTGCGGAAAGCTCATCGTTAATCAATAGCTGCCGGGAGCTCCTGCCGCCGGCCTCCATCGCACTGGCTAAAAAGCACCGCTGCCAGGGTATCGCCTGGACTTATAACGAGCCCGCCATCTGGTTCGAGCACACCTACGAATCGGCGAAATTGGCCAAAGCAAGCAAGCTTTATACCGTCTATGTCACCAACGGCTTTGCCACGCCGGAGGCGCTGGATACCATCGGCCCTTACCTGGACGCGTGGCGGGTCGATATCAAAGGTTTCTCGGACGAGTTTTATAAAACCTTGTCAGGCGTACCGCGTTGGCGGGAAATCCTGGAAGTGACCCGGCGCGCTAAAGACAAGTGGCAGATGCACGTCGAGGTGGTCACCAATATTATCCCCACCCTGAACGACGACGCTAAACAGCTTGAAGGCATCGCTAACTGGATACGGGATGAGCTGGGCGAGCTTACCCCCTGGCACGTGACCCGCTTTTACCCCCACCACCGGCTGACGCACCTGCCGCCGACGCCCCAGGAAACCATCTACCGCGCCTGTGATATTGGCCTCCGGGCCGGGCTGAAGTTTATCTATGCCGGCAACATCCCCGGCCACGAAAGCGAGAGCACCCGGTGCTATAGCTGTGGCAAAGTCGTGGTCAAAAGGTGGGGCTACGAGACGGAGGTCACCGGCCTGGACGGCTCGAAGTGCCGGTACTGCGGGGCGGAGCTTAATTTCAGGCC
>CAZXYV010000162.1:2148-4766 GCA_964645025.1 uncultured Dehalococcoidaceae bacterium
CCGGCCTGGACGGCTCGAAGTGCCGGTACTGCGGGGCGGAGCTTAATTTCAGGCCTGTCCTGAAGGGTCGTCCGGCTCAAAGGAGGGGCTAAAATGATAAGAAATCCGTATGTCGCCGGGTACTTCTATCCCGGCACAGCAGCGGAACTAAGGGCGACCGTGGCCGGGCTGGTGGATAAAAAAGCCCCGAAAGAAGATGTTATCGGCCTGCTCGTGCCCCACGCCGGCTATAAGTATTCCGGGCCGGTCACCGGAGCGACTATCTCCAGAGTTAAATTCAAAGATACCTTCATCATCATCGGGCCTTCCCATTCCGGCCTGGGCAAACCTTTCAGCGTCATGGTCGAGGGGACGTGGCAGACGCCACTGGGCAAGGTAGCAATAGATACCGAGCTGGCCGGTAAAATTGTGGCCGTGTCCGAATACCTGGAAGCGGACGAGGAAGCGCACCGGGAGGAGCACGCCGTCGAGGTGCAACTGCCGTTTTTACAGTATTTCAAACCGGACGTGCGCATCGTGCCCATTATCATCGGCGGGGCCGGCGCCAGCGTTTATCCGGAGATCGGCCGTGACATCGCCCGGGCGGTGAAAGAACTGAACAGGGAAGTAGTAATTATGGCCAGCGGCGATATGACCCACTATGAGCCGCAGGCTTCGGCCAAAGAGAAAGATATGGCCGCCGTCGAGGCCATGCTCGCCCTCGATATCGCCGAGCTGACCCGCCGCTATAAGTCCCGCCATATCTCTATGTGCGCCTATCCCCCTTTAGTCTGTCTCATCGCCGCCGCTAAAGAGCTGGGCGCTACCGGTGCGGAGCTGGTTAAATACCAGACCAGCGGCGACGCCACCGGCGACTATGCGGAGGTCGTCGGCTACGCGGGCGTAATTTTCAAGAAGGTCGCCCCGCACCCTCTGGTCGCTTTAGCTAAAGATACGGTAGAAAGATACGTTAAAGAAGGTAAAAAACCGTCGCCCCCGAAAACACTCACCACGGAGATGAAAGAGAAGGCTGGCGTCTTTGTCTCGATACATAAGCTGGGCGCTTTGCGGGGGTGCATCGGCACGTTTGAGCCGCAGCAGCCGAACGTGGCCGAGGAAATCATCACCAACGCCATAAGCTCCGCTACCCGCGACCCCCGCTTCGACGCCGTCACCCCGGACGAGCTTCAAGACCTCGATTATAGCGTGGACGTGCTCACCCGCCCGGAGCCGGTGACGGATAAAAGCCAGCTCGACCCGAAGAAGTACGGCGTCATCGTCGAGTGCGGGTGGCGGCGGGGCTTACTCCTCCCCGACCTGGAGGGCGTGGACAGCGCTGACGAACAGATAGACATCTGCTGCCAGAAAGGCGGCATCAGCCCCGACGAGCCGGTGCAGCTTTACCGCTTTGAGGTGAAGAGGTATAAGTGAGGGGTTGTTTTAGAGGGGCGCAGCAGCCCCTCTTCCATTTTCCCCTCTCCCTCGATGGGAGAGGGCCAGGGTGAGGGTGAAAACAGCCTTATAAGTTTGAGGTGAAGAGGTATAAATAAAGGAGGGGGGATAAAAACATGAACCGGAAGATAAAGTGCCTGTTCTTAATAGGATTTCTGATATTAGCCGTCATAATAATTAGCGGCTGTGTTGAAGAGGGAACAGCAGCGCCAACCCTAACGCCTACTTCATCATCGAAACCTGCGCCTATACCAAGCTCAACGTCTATCCCCTCTCCTACACTAAAACCCTCGCCAGAGCCAACCACAACCAAAATACCACCAGCCGCACGAATATTGGAAACTCCGAGCACGGCAAAGATTGGCGAAAGTATAACATTCAGTGGCGCAGCTTCTTCAGATTCAGATGGAAACATAACCTCCTATCTATGGAGCTTTGGTGATGGACACACAGCTTCTGGAGAAAAAGTAACCTATATTTACTCAGATAGAAGCGGATCTCAAAACGTCAGACTCAAAGTTACAGACAATGACAGTCTATCGGATATTACTGAGGTTTGGGTGAAGATATTAATAGGTTTTATAAAAATAGAAACTACAGCATCCACCTGGAGGAATGGCGAACAACCTTATGGTATATATGGTGCTATTAAACAGAAACTTGAAAAAGTGGGATTTGAGGTAGTACCCCCAGAAAGTAAAACGTATGAAGCCGTTTTGTTCATAGATTACGCGGAGAAGAAGGGTGCACAATTTACAGTGGGGTATGGAACCACTATCCTTTGCACTCTCAGGTTTTGTAACAAAGCGGAACATCTACTGCTTTTACGAGAAGTATCTGCTTCTACGCCTTCACCAGCTTATAGCCTGTACGGAGATGCGCTTGATGCATTTCAGAGCCAGGTATACATTAAATATATAGGCGAGATTTGCGCTACCGTATTTAGTATAGGTGACGAGGTCTTAGTTTTGACGCGCGCGCTACGAGAAGACAGTGACTATCGCACACGAAAATCTGCGGCCTCCGCTCTCAAGAACTTGGGAGGAATAGGAGCGGTAGACGCACTAACCCAAGCCTTGATAGAGGACAGTAAAGATGAAGTCCGAGCGCATGTAGCTTGGCTTCTTGGAGAGATAGGAGATGCCAGGGCGGTGGAACCCCTCACCCAGGCTCTGAATGATAAAGAG
>CAZXYV010000163.1:0-4712 GCA_964645025.1 uncultured Dehalococcoidaceae bacterium
GCCTGTTTTATCTGCGATTCTACCTCTTTTTTCTCCGTATCATCCTCGTGGCGGTGCGGGGATTCTTCAGCCGTGATACCCTCATTCGAGACACGTGCCGCCGGGAAGGTATCACATCAAGGCGATGAAGGGCCGCACCTTTCAAGAAAGATTAGATTTACGCCAGAAGTAACAGCCAATGATTTTGCTGCTCTGGTGTTTTGAGTAAAAGATGGTCACATTCTGCATTCTAACCACCCGATAACATAACTCTAACCCCATTCCAACCTTATGACACTAGAATTATTGCCATGAGTCCAATACCCTTCTTGTCAAAATCAAGAGGAAGCAGGGATTTGTCCTTGAGGATTCTTAGTGTACTGAGACACTTCGGGATATCCCCAAAGAAATTTGAGAACCTACTGAAAAGATACGCCGTTGTATCTCACGACATGGGTTGCGTACCTACCTTTCCTATTACAGCGGTAATCCTGAAGAGACACCCCAAGCTAATCAGAGAGTTATGCCAACGGGGTGTTGAGTTCGCCATTCACGGTTATGTACATACGGACTATGGCGTAATGTCAGAGGAAGAACAAGCTAAGCATTTTAAGAAAGCTATCGAAACTTTCGAAGAATGCCAGGTTCCCTTCACCGGCTTTCGTGCTCCTTTCCTGCGCACTAATGATGAGACAAGCAAGGCACTTAGCCGCTTTAATTTCCCTTATGATAGCAGCTATGCGATACACTGGGACGTAATTGATCTAACAAAATATCCCACTCACTTAAAAAGTGCATATGACATGGAGCTTGACTTTTATAAATATCAACAGGCTGAAGGGCACCTTGCCTTACCAAGATTCCTAAATGGCTTTGTCGAAATCCCGGCTACCGTTCCAGATGATGAGACGATGGTGGAGAGACTGGGCATCACCGACGAAAAGAAAATGAGCGAAATTTGGAGAGCCATCCTGCAAAGAACCTATGACCGAGGTGAGCTATTTACGGTTCAGCTGCACCCCGAACGAATCTTACTTTGTCAGGGTGCTTTAGTAGACACTATCCAACGGGCCAAGGGATTCAATCCCCCGATATGGGTCGCTACTTTACGAGAAATTGCCGAGTGGTGGAAAGAAAGGGAAAGGTTTACCCTGGAAATCAATTCTCAGGGTAACGGCAGATATAGAGTGCATTCAAACTGTTCTGATAGAGCCACCGTGCTATTGAAAAATATTAAAACGAACGTAGAAGTCGATAAATGGTTCGATGGCTATCAAAGCATCAATGCCAGAGATTTCATTTTAGAGAGTCAGGCATGCCCGGTTGTTGGTGTGGCCCGGGATTCTTCTCCGGACGCGGTTAATTTCCTGAAGAGCGAGGGCTACATTGTAGAGATGAGTGAGCAACCCGACAGTTATGGTATCTATCTCAATAATCTAGCGCAATTCCATGAGGTTGATGAAAAGCCGCTTTCCGAGAAACTAGATAAATCAAAGGCTCCCTTGCTCAGGTACTGGAGATGGCCTAACCAAGCTAGAAGTGCTTTGTCTGTGACCGGGGACATCGACTCAATAACACTGAGCGATTTTGGGTTAAGAATTTTGGAAAGCTGGCTGCAAAGCAGGAGGGCAACAACGGCATGAAATCCGTCACATCCTTATTGAAAATAATGGCGGCACAAATATATTTCACGGCTGTGCTGCTTAAAATGGGGGGCTTAAAGGTCTTTTTAAAGCAACTTAAGCACCAGATTTACAGCCGCTCCGCCCAGGTCAGTTTTACTCTGGATCTACAGGAAAACGAAATTCCCCAAATTGAAGCCAAGATAAAGTACTCCCTGCAAATAGCGTCTAAGAAAGATATGGACGAGATAATGCAGAAGGCAAAATCAGAAAGCAAGGATATGGTTCAAAAACTGGTGTATCGAAGGTGGATATATGAAGATGGTTACCGCAATTGCTATATCGCTCGAACTGCTGATACCAATGAGCTGTGTTTTATACAGTTCATAATCTATCCACAGGATGATAAAATTGTGAACGGAAGGTTCCGTAGCTGGTTCCCCAGGTTGAAAGAAGACGAGACTTATTTAGAGGGTACCTACACCTTTGAAAAATTCCGAGGAAATCGCCTCCATCCTTCAGTCACCGCTGATCAGTTAAGAATCTGTAAAGCGCAAGGCTTCAAACGGGTAGTAGCCTACACCGAAAAGACTAACGAAGCTTCTTTAAAGGGAGCCGAGCGAGCGGGGTTTAAACCGATTGGAGAAGTACCCGAGCGTAAAATCTTGTTCTTTACCAGGAGACAGTTTAACCGGTCTAATTGATAATTTTATACTTAGGACGTTAGGGAGCTATTGATAGAAGAGGAGGTAGTAGTCTATTCAGTGCTGTGTCTACACGGAGGGCTAAGCAAATTGGAGACTATTACTCCCAGAGAACGTGACAAATGAAGGTTAGCATCATCGATCCTACAACTGATAGTCGCTGGGACGAGTTTGTCACTAGCCAGAAACACAGCACAGTCTTTCACACTTCAGCCTGGGCGCGGGTCATCAAGGATACTTATGGCTATTTACCTCAATATTACGCCCTTGAAAATGAGGCCGGCCAATTCAAAGTAGCCATTCCCCTCTACCTCATCAACAGCCGGCTGACCGGGAAGAGACTGGTTTGTCTTCCATTCTCCGATTATTGCTGGCCACTCGGCGATGAAGAAGCCGATATTGTCTTGCTTCTTAACTCGGTTAAGAAACAAGTTGAGCTGGGGGAATTTTCTTATTTGGAACTCAGGGGATGGCTAAATGGGTTTTCTACGGCCGAGTTTAACCTGATAACCCGGAATTATTATAACGTATACACCATTGATTTGGAGCCAGATATCAAGAGTTTGAAACGGAGATTACACGACAGTATTAGAAGGAGTATCCATCAAGCTGATAAGCGCGGCGTAGTAGTTCGTTTATCCAGGTGCGAAGAAGACCTGGAGCACTTTTACAGGCTTCATTTATCAACCCGTAAGGAACTTGGCGTATTACCACAACCTTATGCCTTTTTCAAGAGCCTCTTACACCACATGATTTCACAGAACCTCGGTTTCATGATGATGGCCGAATGTGGAGGAAAGACTATAGCTGGCAGCATCTTCCTCAACTATAAGGATACGATTTACTACAAGTTCAACGCTTCTAATAAGTATTACTTGCAGAGACGTCCCAATCATCTAATAATCTGGGAAGCCATCCGGTACGCACACACCAACAAATATAAGCATTTTGATTTTGGACGCTGTTCTCTTGAAGAAAAAGGACTGCAAACTTTTAAGTCCAGATGGGGGTCAAAGGAGGTCAGATTATCCTATTATTATTATCCTGAGGCAAAAGGATTTACGACAATATGTGAAAATAGTATCAAGTATAGAACAATGCAACTGGTCTCACACCTAATGCCACAGTTTGCATTTGAAACAGCTGGCTCGCTTTTATACAAACATCTCGGTTGATGGCGGCAAACTGGTAAAAAGCGCTATCTTCGCCTGACTTCTAAGATAATATTCGGAGGAAATCAAATTTGGAAAAGAAATGGAAAGTTAGAGTTTATAAAGAAGGGGATGAGGAAGGAATTGTCAAACTCACCAAGCTTGCATTTGGATGGGGCGACCTAAAAAAATGGAACTGGAGATATAAAGAAAATCCCGCTGGCATGGGTAAAATATTGGTTGCGGATGACGGCGGTGAGATAGTAGGTCATGGTGCCCTGGTACCCGTGAAGATGAAAGTCGGGACTGAAATCGTTACTGCTTACGTGTCCGCAGATTCCGTGACCCATCCCGGCTACAGGCGTCAGGGTATCTTTGAAGCACTTGACACTGAAAAACGCGTTGAAGCTGCGAAAGATGTAAATTATATTTCATATCGATTCCCTAACAAATTAGCCTACCCAGGGGCTATAAAAGCTGGCTGGTTCGAGGTCTGCCGTTTAAAAACATTCGTTAAACCGCTTAATTTAGAGAACGCCTTAAAAACATACTTTAGCAATAAATTTTTACAGAAATTTTTCGCGGGAATCGGAAAGGTTATAGTTTTTCTCCTTTATAGAACCAAAAGACCTCCCAAAGTGGCGGGGTTGACAGTTAAAAGGATTTCCGCATTCGATAATCGCACTAATGAGCTTTGGAGCAGGGTCTCTAATGACCATGACATCACTGTGGTAAGGGATAAGGACTATTTAAACTGGAAATATGTTGAAATGCCTGACGCCGACTTCGTGATTTATGGGGCTGAAAAAGACGGGCAAATATGTGGATATATAGTTCTGAAATGCACCAAAGAGCCCCAAGGTTTCTCTATGGGGCATATTTCTGAGCTCATCTCTCCTTTGGGCGAGGTAGAGGTAATTCATAATTTGATTTCGAAAGCTATCGAATATTTCAGAGAAGAAAAGGTTGATCTTATTTACTATGAAATGAAGGCGGAAAAAACGTACTATACAGTTCTTAAGAAATGTGGTTTTATATCCTCCCGTCTCTTAAATAAAAGACACTTTTGTGCTTATGGTAGCCATCCCGGTATATCGAAGACATATCTTGAAGACCCTAAGTACTGGTTTGTTCAAAAGGGAGACTCAACTTTTGGAGATACAACTGTTAATTAAGACAAATTAAAGTCAACCTGAGGGATTATGCACCGGACTTATACCCTAACATTTACAACCTAGAGAGACTGGACAAGAATT
>CAZXYV010000164.1:0-4711 GCA_964645025.1 uncultured Dehalococcoidaceae bacterium
ATAAAATATTCGGTGAAAGGGCTTCCAGCCGACAGGAAAACAACATCTAGGCTACACCTTAACCTTTTACTACCACATAATGGCAGCGCTGCCCCCGGTCAGCAACAGCATCAACCTACCGAGCCAGGGCACCAATACCAGAGCTTTATTGACGCTGTAGACCGTACCTCCCACCGCGACCGGGGGCCCTGTGCTGGTGGTAGCCGTGGCGGCCCGGCTACTATCCGACCATTGCTGGCTGCCGATAACCTCTGACCAGACGCTGTAATAATAAGTTTTTCCCGGTGTCAGGCCGGTATCGGCGACGCTCGTACCGGTATCGAAATAGACTTGGGCCCCATCATTTATATCCGCCGGATAGCTTCCCGTTTTCCGGCGCACCATCGTCCTCCGGGCGCCTTCGCCTTTAACCCAGCTAAGGTTAATCTGCGTATCGCTGATGGCTTTGGCGACAAAGGTACCCTCGACAGGTGCTTCGGGCTTGGTCAGCAGCGAAAGTTCTGGACCGCTGCCCGTACCGGTGCTGTTTTTCACCTGCGCGCGGAAAAAATATTTCGTACCCTTGCCAAGGCCGGTAACATCCGCGCTGAAAGACCCTCCCGCCGTCACGCTGCCGGTCCAGCCGGTATCCGCCGTATAGTTACCCATGGCTATCCCGTATTGAAAGCGGTACTGACAGGCCTCACCGCCGTCACTGATTACCGTACCATGAAGGGTAGCGCTAGTCTCCTCGACCAGGTCAGCATTAGTAGTGGAGACGGTAGGTAATATCACTTGCTGACCGTAGGTAACGGTGACATCATGAAGGACAGGAGTTACATATGTGTCGGTGGTGCTGAAAAAGGCTTTATATTTAACATACCGGTTACCATCCAGGCCAGACCAGATAGCGGCGCCGCTGGATGAATAATAGGTGCCCACGGTGCCATCGGGACCTTTAAAAGCCCAGGTCATGTTGTCGCTATTAGCGGCAATCTGGAATTTCACGGTAGTACCGGCCGGTGTTGTGGTCGTCCAGGAAATAGTGCCGAAATCGGCGTTAAAGCCGGTGTCGTATGCGGCTGATATTAAATTACCGGAGGTATAAAACGAGGCTCCGCCTCTGACCAGTGCACCTCCATAATACACCGAGGCCGGCGTACCGGTGCGCCATTCCCAAAGGTTAGTTATGGTGTTGTACCGCCAGAATTGCTGAGAAGAGGCGCCGAGAAGGGCATAGACATAGTTGCTACCGGCAAAGGCCAGCGATCCGCCCCAATCCACGGTGCCGGGGGCGCTGGTTTTAACCGACCACGCGTTAGTAAGGGCATCATACTGCCAGAAATCGGCGGTGTGGCTACCGCGCAGGGCATAGATATACCGGTTGCCATCGTAAGTCAGGGCGGCACCATACCCCACCCGGTCAGGGATTTCGGCCATTAAAGTCCAGGTATCCGTAGCGATATCGTAACGCCAGAAAGCCTGGGTATCATCGCATTGAAAGGCGTAGACATAGTTTCCGCCGTCATTGGTAAGGGCACTGCCGCTTAAAATATTTTCGTGAGTGCTAGCCCGGGCTGTCCAGCTATTGGCGGCGATATTATACCGCCAGAAGTCTTTAGTGTTGTTGCCGCGTAGAGCGTAGATATATCCGTTACTGTAGGTGAGGGCCCCGCCTTCTTTGACCGTGCCGGGAGCGCCGGCCATCGACGCCCAGCTATTTCCAGAGATACTGTATCTCCAGAAATCGTTGGAGTTGTTCCCGCGAAAGGCATAAATATAGTTGCCGCCATCATAAGCAAGGGCGCCACCCCACCTCACCTTATCCGGCGCGTCCGCCAGCGAAGCCCACGTATTTGATGCCAGACTGTATCTCCAGAATGTCTTCTGATTGTTACCGCGGAAAGCGTAGAGATAGTTAATACCGGCTACCGCCAGCTTAACGTCCCCGGGGCTGCTGGACATATCGAGCTGCACAGCCATCCCGGACTCGAAGTCCGCCCGGCTGGTCTGTGTCCAGGCAGTCGCTGCCGCAATGGCGCTGCCACAGACAGGTATGAAAACGAGACCGGCCGCCACCAGAACGCTGACAATTCTCCAGCCCCATTTTTTATTAAATAAGCACACTTACAGAATCCCCCATTTTCAGGTATCTGAAGTTTACCCGGTAACTCATAACAAAGGCGTAAATAATCAGTCAAAGCCCATAAACGTAAAATCAATATTTACTCACTATTCGTATTTGTTGCAGCATCATTTAAACTTACCCCCTTTATCCCCCTCTCAAACTCATGACGTTGAACGGGTGCATGGTTATATCTGTTTGAGAGGGGGAATTTTGAGGAAAGAGGGGTCGGCACCCCTCTTAGACGCTCCGTGGTATTAAACATGCAAACGCGCCCCTCTCCGCAGGCTATTCCCTTAAAAAACCGCAGGCGTCTGTACCTCAGGGGAAGAGGTAAGCAAGGCAACCAGATGTAAATAGAAATGTTTGAGTCTTTTCCTTGACAAAAGCCGCCAGCTTCGCCAGAATTGAAGCAGGAGCAGGTACTTATGACCATACCCGAGCATGAAAAGACGTTCGAGGAACAGGAACAAATCAAGCAGGCAACCGGGCAGATTTTGTCTGGCTTCAGCCGGAAGAGGGCGAGCCTGATTCCTATACTACAACAGGTCCAGGGACGGCTCGGCTACCTGCCGCGTGAGGCCATGACCGGGATTGCCGAATATCTGAATATACCGGCGATCGATGTCTATGGCGTGGTGACGTTTTACAACCAGTTCCGGCTTAACCCGCCGGGCCGCCACTCGATAAGGGTTTGCCTGGGCACCGCCTGCCACATGAAAGGCGGCTACATTACCCTGGATGCCTGGAAACGGCGATTGAAGATTAACCCTAGAGAAACCACAACCGACCGCGAGTTCGACCTGGATACCGTCGCCTGCGTCGGCTGCTGTACCATGGCCCCGGTCAGCGTGGTGGATGGCAGGCCGGAGGCCCAGGTCGAACCGACTAAAGTTGACGGCCTGCTGCTCGCCTTCGAGCGCGAGCGTGGAACAAAGGATAAAGAAAAAAGTGAATCCAAATAAACCGACAGCGAATGCCGCTGCCTTTAGCGAGATAAAAGCACGCGCCGAAACAAGCTGGCATAAACTCAACCACGCCAAGCCGGTCATCCTGGTCGGGACGGCGACCTGCGGCCGCGCCGCCGGCGCTCTGGAGGTTCTCCAAGCCTTCAAAGATGAAACAAAGAAGCGCAGTCTCGATTGCCCGGTGGTCGAGGTCGGCTGCATGGGGCACTGCTATGCCGAGCCGATGGTGATTATCCGTAAGCCCGGCTTTCCGCCGGTATGCTACGGCCACGTCAACCCGGTCATCGCCGCAAGGCTGGTCAATGAATACATCCTCGGCGATAACCCGTGTCCGGAGTTCGTCCTGGCCGCCTTGGAACCGAGCGACATCCTCCCCAGTTTCCAGGATTTTCCACGCTCAAAATACGAGCAGAAAATCATCCTGAAAAACTGCGGTCATATTGACCCTACCGATATCGAACAATACATCGCCGGCGGGGGCTACGCCGCTTTAGCCAGAGTACTTGACCGGACGCCGGAAAATATTATCGGAGAAATCGAAAAATCGGGACTGCGGGGACGGGGCGGGGCCGGTTTTTCCACCGGTCAGAAGTGGCGTTTATGCCGCCAAGCCACGGGTAAAACGAAATACGTTATCTGCAACGCCGACGAGGGCGACCCCGGCGCTTTCATCGACCGCGCCATACTGGAAAGCGACCCCCATTCGGTGATAGAAGGTATGGTCATCGCCGGTTATGCCATCGGCGCGCGGTACGGCTATATCTACGTCCGCGCCGAGTATCCCCTGGCTGTTGAGCGACTGGAGATTGCGCTCCGCCAGGCGAAAAAGCTCAAGCTCACCGGTGCGCGTATCCTGGGGAGCGATTTCAGCTTCAATATCCGGCTTTTCCAGGGTTCCGGCGCTTTCGTCTGCGGCGAGGAAACGGCCCTTATCGCCTCGCTGGAAGGCCATGCCGGGATGCCCCACCACCGTCCGCCCTACCCGGCCACGCAGGGACTTCATGGTAAACCCACCGCCGTCAATAACGTCAAGACATTAGCTTACGTGCGCCATATTATCCAGAACGGGGCGGGGTGGTTCGCGGGCATCGGCACGAAAAATAGCCCCGGGACGGCTGTCTTTGCCCTGGCCGGGAAAATCGTCTCTACCGGCCTGGTGGAAGTCCCCATGGGCACCACCCTGCGCCAGATTATCTACGACGTCGGCAGCGGCATCCCCAAAGGCAAAAACTTCAAGGCCATCCAGATCGGCGGGCCGTCCGGCGGCTGTCTCCCCGAATCCGCCCTTGACCTGCCCGTTAATTTCGATTCTCTCCAGGAGGCCGGCGCCATTATGGGTTCGGGGGGGATGGTCGTGCTCGATGAGGACGACTGCATGGTAGAGATGGCCCGCTACTTCCTGGAGTTCACCCAGCGGGAGTCCTGCGGCAAGTGCACTTTCTGCCGGCTGGGAACGAAACAGATGCTGGAGATTTTAACCGAGTTTACCCTCGGCAAGGGTAAGATAGAAGACCTCGACAACCTGGAGCGCCTGGCCGGAGAGGTCAAGGCCGGTTCGCTGTGTGCCCTCGGCAGGACGGCGCCCAACCCGATTCTCACCACACTGCGCTATTTCCGGAAAGAATACGAAGACCATATC
>CAZXYV010000165.1:0-4648 GCA_964645025.1 uncultured Dehalococcoidaceae bacterium
TTACCAAGATTGCCCTCAAGCTCTTCCCGTGGCCCGGACCGGCCACCATTCCCATTGAGGGGAGACCGCCGGCCTATAAAGCGGTGCTGCCGGACAATTTCAGGGTCTATACCCTGGGCTTCCCCACGTGGCAGGCCTATTCTGATGCCTCCTATAAAATCTGGGACGCTGAAATAGGCTATGTCGCCCACCGGCAGTTCAATATGTTCGGCCGGGACCTGAAGTTCGCTATGGTCAAGATACTGACCGACCCCACTAAGACGCTTTCCGACCTCGAAGATTTAATGAAAGACCCGGAGGTAATCAAAGTCACGGAAACGATGAAGCGCGATTTCCAGATTGTACTGGCGGGCATGACACAGCGCGATATCGAGTGGCAGGAGCGAGCCCTCGACGGCATACTGGCGGAGACCAGAGGCTGGAAAGTGGACGCCATGCTCGACCCGGATATCAGGGACTGGTCGCTGATGTATTTAATCAGGCTGGGGCATAAAAATCTGAATCTCGTATTCGGTGGCGGCTATGACGGCTGTTTCGGGCTGCCCGGTCCGCCGGACTATGGGATTCAGTTCATCGAAGAGGCTTCGGAATTCAAGAAGAAATGGGAAAAGAAGGGCAACATCGTGGCGGCCGGCGGCGACTGCACGATGGGCGGTATCGGTGTGCTGGGCGGCGGTGGCGCCACGGTCTGGGAGAACTTCGCCCACTTTGACCCGTATAATAAAGAGTCAACCGAGGGGACGCTCGAATTCTTTAACGCCACGAGCCAACTCGGTATCGAGAAAGGTTGGGGGCCGGGGATGGAGAAACAGAACGACTCCGCACGCTGGACGGACGGCCTGGCAACTCCTAAAGAAATACGCGATAAGCTCCTGAATTCTTCGGCGCAACCTTCGGCCTTTCACTACCAGCGCAAGATAAAGGAGATATTCGACCCCAACGACCTCGGCGATACGTACTACCGCACGCTGGAGGAAACGGGGAAATAGACACAGGTAAAAAGAATAAGGAGGTAATCTGTCAGGATGGCTTTTCTTGAAGAACCGATTAAAAGTGTGAAAACTATTAAAAACTATATCGGCGGCGAGTGGGTCGAGTCCAAGGGCGAGATTGTGGATGTTATCAATCCCGCCAACTGTAAGACGATTGCCAGAGTGCCGGTATCCACCCGGGAAGAGATAGATGCCGCGGTGACCGCCGCCAGAGAGGCTTTTCCCGACTGGCGACGGACGACTCCTCTGGCCCGGTCGAGGCTGCTTTTCCGGTTGAAAGAGCTGCTGGAAGAGAATTTTGAGGAGGTCAGCCGCATCCAGACCCAGGAACACGGCAAGACTATCGACGAGTCGCGCGGCGAGACACGGCGCGGTATTGAAAACGTCGAGGTCGCCTGCGGCATCCCCACCCTGATGCAGGGATACTATTCGGAGGATATCGCCACCGGCATCGACGAGTGGGTCATCCCGACGCCTCTCGGAGTCTTCGGCATCATCGGCCCGTTCAACTTCCCCTTCATGATTCCACTCTGGTCGGCGCCTTACGCGGTAGCCACCGGGAACTGCATTATTATCAAGCCTTCCAGCGAAGTACCCAACAGCCAGACGCGTTTAGCCGAGCTGGCCGAGGAAGCTGGCTTCCCGCCGGGCGTCTGGAATGTTGTCCACGGCGGCCGGACAGTTGTCAACGGCATGCTGGAACACCCGGGCATCGCCGGTATTACCTTCGTCGGCTCTACGCCTACCGGACGGGATGTTATCTACCGGAGATGCGGCGAGACCGGTAAAAGGGTCATCGCCCAGTGCGGCGCCAAGAACTTCATGACCATCATGCCGGACTGCGATATTAATCGGACGGTAGCCGCCATGATGACCTCGTTTTTCGGCAATGCCGGACAGCGGTGCCTCGCGGCTGCTAATGCCGTCATCGTCAGCGATGATGACTCTTTTTACAAGAGCTTCATGGCCAAGGTCCTCGAACAGGCTTCTAAAATCAAGGTCGGTTACGGGCTGGACGAGTCGATACAGATGGGGCCGGTACGCGATAAAGAGAAAAAGGCCAAAATCGTGAAATATATCGAGACCGGCATCAAAGAGGGCGCCAAGCTGTTGCTGGACGGCCGGAAAGCGAAAATTATCGGCGGCTATCCCGATACCTGTTTCCTCGGGCCGACTATTTTTGAAAACGTCACGCCGGATATGAAAATAGGCTCCGAAGAAATCTTCGGGCCGATGATGTCCGTCATGCGTGTCAAAGACCTACCAGAGGCGATTAAAATAAGCAATGCCAATCCGTTCGGCAACGGGCACTCTATTTTTACGGCGGATGGCAAAAGCGCCCGGGAGTTCCAGTATAACATCAACAGCGGCAACGTGGGCATCAACATCGGTATCGTCGCCCCGGTGGCGCTCTTCCCCTTCAGCGGCATGAAGGACTCTTTCTTCGGCGTGTTACATACCCAGGGCAAGGAGGCCATCCGCTTCTTTACCGAAAGCAAGGTGGTCATTCAACGGTGGTTCTAAAAAGGGGGGACGACTAGTGATGATAATCCACACCGCGTCCGAGGGCATCACTTTAGCGCGTAAGTTGGAAAACGATTCGGCGCAGTTTTACGAGGGTCTGGCTAAGAAATATGCGCCGGATGCCGAGACTTTCCTCACTTTTGCCAAGGAAAATAAAAAGAATATCGCCCAGATAGACCGGGCGTACTATGGCGTTATCACCGACGCCCTCGAGGGCGGCTATGCTTTAAATCTGGACACGGATAAATATACTCTCCAGACAGGGATACCGGAAAAGGCGAAATACGCCGACCTACTGAAACAGGCGGCGGCGATGGAAGAGAAGATTACCGGATACTATACCGAAGCCGCTGAGCAGTCACGCGCCCTGATGGCGGATGTGCCGAGGACATTCTTGTTGGTAGTTAAGAAAAGGGACAGCCGCAAAGCCAAGCTACAGGAGCTTATCGGCAGGGAAGCCGGGAAATAACTGTTCTGTCATTCCATACTCGATACGGAATCCAGGGGCTGGGAAGAGGGGTTAGGTCATTGCGAGCGATAGCGTGGCAATCTCCATGATGAATGCAGTCCCATGATAGAGATTGCCACGGCCTTCTCTGTATTTTAACAACCATTCGTTAAGCGGGTCGGCCTCGCAATGACATTTTTTGACAGTAGGGGGCTGGTTACTGACCAGCCCCCTACTTTTTTATGTTATAAATCGCGGCGCGCCCGGCAGGGCATCACGCAGGGGAGGTTTTACCGGCCTGATTTCAGGGGTAAAGGGAATAACCGGCAGTAGCAGGTGAGAAGGGTGGGCGGCGTCATGATAAATAGATATCTCATTTTTCAACGGTCTTAAAGGCCTCTCAGCGTACCTGGAAGAGCTGTCCCAGGTGGAAAAAAGCGCGTCGTCGCTGGCGATTTTCAGCCACAAGCGGCAGCCTTTCCGAAAAGTCTTAAAGACTGGCTGGAGCTCAATCTGGAACTCATACACTGTGTTCGGCTTTAAATCGGCGGGTTTCCGGAAGGTGTGCCAGGGCAGGCCCGGCCGGGACAGGCTTTCGTCCACCTCACGAAATTTGGCTTTCAGCGAACCCCAGCTCCATATTTGGACGTTTTGCGGCGTGAAGGGGTCGTTCGCTTCGGGCTTTATTTCGGGCCGGCCGGTGACGGGGTTCAGAGGCACGCCTTCGGGCACCATCTCGCCCATCTTGACGAAAAATGACCAATCCGACGTGACCTCTTCCGCCGTCGCCGCGTAAAGTGTGAAGCTGACCGGTCCCCAGACCCTGATATCTTTTTCAAGGGGAGGGGAGATATAGTTGACATAAAATAGCTCATTAGCTTTGGAAACGGTGACTGATAAACCGTAAGCGGCCATCAGGGCGGTATTCAGACTGATGTTATGATAGACGTCAGGTTTGTCTTTTTCACCCGGCGGCGTCTTATTGAGAGCAGATTGTCCGTGAAGGTAATATTTCTTCCATTGCGTGCGCGCTAAAGGGTACTCGTTTTCATAGCGCCACAGGCCGGTACCGCTATCGTAGATAGCCACTTCCGGCTCATCCATAATGCCGGTATCGATGCCTTTCAGCCAGTAGTCGAACCATCTTAATATGTGCTGGTTAAAGGCTGTGGTCTCGAAAATCCAGGGCTGGTAGTTCTCGTTAGTCCAGGGCGTTACGATAAGCTTCTTCGGCGCCTTAATATCGTTGTATGAGCGCAGGTGATAGATGGCGTGTAGCCGGTTCGGGACATTGACGATATTTAGGACCGGGGTCTTAATCCGGGATATCGTTTTCCAGCCGCCGCCGTGCTCCCACCAGAAAGGCCCGTCGACGGTATTGGCCAGGATTTCACTGATGACGTTCATCGGCGGCTCTTTGCCGGGCACCGGCCCCGGCCAGATAGCACCGTTCATCACGCCGGAGATTAAGTTCATGACGAAGGGTTTGCGCAAGACACCTCCCGGATAACACAGGCCACGGTAGTTGTCCGTGGTCGCCAGCACCGCCAGGGCTTTAAGGTGAGGGGGGTTAAGGGGGGCAGTAATCCACTGCATCACGCCGTAGCCGGAGGCCCCCATCATGCCGACGCTGCCGTTACACCACGGCTGACCGGCCATCCATTCGATTAAATCGTAGCCGTCC
>CAZXYV010000166.1:0-4627 GCA_964645025.1 uncultured Dehalococcoidaceae bacterium
AGAGCGCCTCCCTTGCACGGAGGAGGTCAGGGGTTCGAATCCCCTCAGCTCCACTGTAACCGACTAAATCGGCTACCCTCACGGGAGAGGCGCCGGCCTCAGGTACAATTTAGCTCAGTTTGCTTTCACTTTCAATTGCCTCCTTCCTGAATTCGCAGCGTTGACATTTAATGTGTATCTTGGCTACAATTTGTAGCAACCACACAGGCTGAGAGTTCAAAAATTCCAGGAAAAATGAACAAAGTTGAGCCAGGGAGGTTTGTTATCGAGCCGCCGACCCTGATTGCCCTTGGGTTTGAATGGTATATCGATGGAGATGATAACCATAATGCCACTGTGAACATAAGTTACCGGAAAAAAGGGGACCGTGCTTGGAAAGAAGCATTGCCTCTCCTGCGCATCCAGAATGAAGAGAGCATCTTCAAGTTCTTTAACAACAGCATCGATTATATAACTCCCAACCTGTTCGCCGGCAGCATCTTCGACCTAGAACCCGATACAGTATATGAGTGCCAGTTCCTGATGTCGGACCCGGACGGCGTCAGTGGTAACGCAAAAAAAACAGTCACGGTGCGCACCCGCCCTGAGCCGCAACCCTATACGGGCGGGCAGGTTTACCATGTATATCCCCCCTATTATCAGGGGTCAAAACAAGAGCCAGCTTTTGTTAACCTGATGGCGGCCTATTACAGTGGCTGGTGTGAAGCCGACTGGTGGGCTGTTGCCCCTCCCCGCGTCCAGCCCGGCGATACTATCCTGGTCCACGCCGGGGTCTACAAGGACGACTGGACCTTCTACGGTGGTGATATCTGGGGGCAGGGAATGGGTACTCCTTTCCAGGGTACCTATTACCTGACGGCCAAGGGAACACCCGAAAAGCCTATCGTGATAAAGTCGGCCGGTGATGGTGAGGTCATTTTCGATGGCAACGGTAACTATAACCTCTTCAACGTGATGGTCGCCGACTACCATTACTTTGAAGGACTCACCTTCCGCAACACATATGTCGTTTTCTTGGCCGGCCAGAAGGATATTGCCGGCTGCTGTGGACTTACGGTCAAGAGGTGCCGCTTTGAGGACATCGACAAAGGCATCCACACTCACTGGTCAGGCTCGAAGAACTTCTACATCGCCGATAACGAATTTTTCGGCAGGCATGAGCCGAATGAGGTACAAACATGGACCAAATCTCCACCTCTGGTCTCTTATCACCCCTACGGAAAGTGTTTATCCGAATATGCGGTCAAGGTCTGCGGGGCCGGTCATGTTGTCTGCCACAACTACATCGTGAATTTTCACGACGGCATCGACCACGCTACCTATGGAGTCCCAGACGGCTATCCTCGATACGCCCACCCTGACGTCTATCCGGTGGATGAAGTGCTGCGGCAGGACCGGATGTTCGTTTCCATCGATATCTACAATAACTTCATCTCCAACATCCATGACGATTTCATGGAGGCCGACGGGGCCATGTATAATATTCGTGTCTTACGCAACCTCTTCCTCAACTCAGGCACTAATGGCCTCAGCCAGCAGACCCTCTACGGCGGGCCAGCGTATTTTATAAGGAACATCATCTATAATGCCCCCAAAGCCATAAAACATCACTCTAACCCTTCGGGTCTAATCTACTATCACAACACATTTGTTACCAAGATAGATGCTTTGCAGGCTTCGAACTACCATTTCCGGAATAACCTCATCCTCGGCTGGATACCCTCGGAAACAGTTTTTTCCGTGGACACCTTTACCAACTACACATCATCAGACTGCAACGGCTTCCGCCCTGACCCGGGAGTGAAATATTCTTTCGCCTGGAAATCTCCTCCCTTTACCACGCTGAGGGACTACACCAGGCCAAGGGAAGAACGCAAATTTGCCACCCTGGCGGAATACGCCCGGGCCACGGGACAGGATAATAATAGCATCATCGTCGACTATGACATATTTCAAAAAGTAGTCCCGGTCGACCCGAAACACATCTCCAGGGTCTATAAACGCGAAGAACTGGATTTTCGGCTTAAACCGGATGCCGCTGCCGTGGATGCCGGATGTATCCTCCCCAATATTAATGACGGCTTTACTGGCAAGGCGCCAGACCTCGGGGCGCTGGAGGTGGGCCAGCCGGTGCCGATTTACGGGCCTCGTCCTTAATCAGCGGCCCCAGCCGTAAAGTTCAGGAAGGAGCGGTTGGATGGTTTTTCAAATTTCGCCACCCGACCTGAAAAGAAGTCAGCCATGAAAAAGAAAAGGTTCAGCATACCCCCCGCCGCCAAAGAGATTATGAAGATGACGCAGGAACTCTGCGACATCGCCGGGTACGGTATCCATTCCGGGATACACATCGGGGAAACAGGCGATGCTGCTGCCAACTATATCCTCGGCAAGCTCCATGCCGCCGCCCTGACCAGCGCCAGATTCGAACCAATAAAGGTGAATAATCCGTTCCCGGAGAAATACGAAGTCACCGTCGAGGTCGATGCCAAACAAGTCCCGCTGACCGAAAAGTGCTTCCCGCTACAGTGGACTGTGGGGACGCCGCCGGAAGGGATTACCGGCGAGCTGGCCTATGTCGGGGACGGGTCTGCCTCAAATTTCAGGCTGGTCAATGTTGCTGGCAAGATTGCCATGATCGATGAGAAAATGATGCGGGGCTGGATTGCGACCGCCAAAGATGCCACCGTTACTGCCAAAGATAAAGGGGCTGTGGCCGTATTTCGGGCTAACCTCCAGGTGGACAGCCCCCAGCAGCAAAAGAGTGAAGGGACTCCGACCGATATCATACCGGTTCCGGTCTTCTGTTTCAGCAAGAGCGGCGGTGACTATTTGCGAGAGTTGGCTGTGTCCGGCAGGCCTCACGCCGTCAAGGTGAAGCTCGACGTGCCCCATCAAGTGTATGACGCTTGTAACGTGGTCCTGGAACTGCCGGGGAACGGAAGCTCAGACGAGGTCATTCTGGTCGGTTCCCACTATGACACCGGCCATTTTACCGGCGCGGTCGATAACAATGCTACCGTAGCTTTAATGATAAAGTGGGCGGAGTATTTTGCTGCCAAGCCGAAGGAATCAAGGAACCGTACCATGCTCTTCGCCTGGTGCTACGGGCATGATTTCGACCTCAATTCGGGCCATTACCAGTTTGCCGCCGCGCATAAGGAGCAGCTCAAAAAGGCCATTGTGTGGGATGTAGACCATGCGGCTGGCGGCATCAGGTATGTTTATGATGAAGCCAAAGGCAAAATCGTACCTGTCGAAGGCGAGACCTGCGAGTTCTATATTATCTCCAATAATTACACTTTTACCAGGCTCGCCGCGTTTACGATGGATAAGTACGGATTTATCTGCACCCAGAACCGTTTTCTTTCGTGGGGGAGCGGGCCGCAGTGGGGTATGGCGCCGATAACCAGTCCCTGGGTCAACGTGGCCAGCATACCCCTTTACTACCACTCCACGCTGGATACGCCCGACAAGATTACTCTGGAGCAGTTAGGCCGAGCTTACGCCGCACACATTGAAATTCTGGAGAATATCGAACGCACGCCGGAGGGATTCCTGTTTTACGATAACATCAGTAAGACTCGCCCCAATATTCCACCGCGGGCAAGTATCGCGGTATTGTCGGACAGGGTAAGGGTCGGAGATACTGTCAAAGCCTGGAATGACGAAACGCGTTTCTACGACGATAAGACCAGCTACCATTACCCGGCACTTCCGGAATGGGCGGGCACCACGTGGGACTGGGGCGATGCTACGCCTATTACCGTTGGTGGGCCTACGGCAACCCACATTTACGAAAACCCCGGAATCTATACTATTACCATGAAGTTTACGGATACGGAGGGTGCCACCGCCACAGCTACCAGGGAGATTACGGTTTCGATTTTACCAGGTGCGGAATCACCCCGTTTCTGGCAAAAATAAGAGCCTTACCTTACGCGAAGACTCTGTTGCTTACAGGCACACTGGATGTAGCAAGAATTAATGGGGCAGTGGCGAAATAGTCGGCCTATTACCGATTCAGGGGGGATTGTTGCCGAACTCGACCAAACTTGAGATAATTGATATGATTGAAGTGGGCTGTCTAACCCCTACCAAGGAGGAAGCAGTCTATGATGGGAAAACACAAGTTTGCTACTAAGCTACTTGCGGCGGGTAATGCGTTTGATATCGCGAATGAATTTCTTTGTCTCTGCGGTTATGGCTTCAGCTTGCCAGAGCTTGTCTGAAATCTCTTGAACCATGGCTGCTCCTTTCCCTGTAATTTATTGCTTCAAGTGAGCAGGAGCAAGCCTCCATGTGTCCATTAACTATTATCTTGGATATGTCCCACTTTTGCTGATTACATACAATTATGCCACGTGTTAAATTACAGTTGCCTATATTGAACAAAAGCCTGAATAGGTGATGACGCCGGTCATTTCGAAAGCGTGAAGGTAAGGCTAAAAGTTCTACCTATTGTAACCTCGGCTCCACCAATTAACGTAAACAAAAGTTATGGGCCATATAATTTCGAAGCGCTTCTGGCAGAAATCGGAAGCGTATGTGGTGTAATGTTGTACATACGATTGAGAAACCCGCCATCTTAACTGACTGTATAACTACGTTGCAGTGTGGTTTTTATTGA
>CAZXYV010000167.1:0-2267 GCA_964645025.1 uncultured Dehalococcoidaceae bacterium
TGACGGTGTAATCAATATTGTCCACCAGACCCTCGAACTCGAAGTCCCCAAAGCCATTAGTCTTGACACTCTGACTCTCACCGTTGCCGCTTAAGCTTACTTTAAGCCCCATGGCCACCTCATCAACATCTCCATATATGACCGTCCCGGCGATGAATTTCTTCGGCAGGCTGATATACCTGACCTTCTCTTTCATCCCGTACTCGGGATGTAACGCTTCGGTAGTATTGGAAGCCATGAGTCTGGCTATATCTGATTTGGGGTCGTCCAGGTCCCCGAAGATTAAAGCGCCCGTGGGACAGGTCTCCACGCACCGGGGCACCTTCTCCCCTTTGTCCAGTAAATGCGCGCACAGGATACACTTTTGCGGTAGCTGCTTTTCCTCGTTCCATTCGATAACCCGGTAAGGACAGCCGGCGACTATCTGCTTCTGCCCTTTGGCCTTGACCGGGTCGATAATCACAATCCCATCCGGTCTCCTATATACCGCGTTATTCTGCGCTACCTTAATGCAGCCAGCGTTTTCACATTGCATGCAGGTCACCGGCGTATAGGCTACTTTTACCTTGGGGTATTGCCCCCGCTCCCTCTCGATGAGCCGCATCCAGTTCATGCCGCTCATCGGTTGCGCCGCCGCATAGCCCGCATTATCGTTACCGGCAAACTCGTCACGGCAGGCTAAAAAGCAGTTATAGCAACCGGTGCACTTCGTTATGTCAATCACCATTCCGTATCTGGCCATCGGATTAAGCCTCCCACTTGCAGATTTCCACCAGGCAGGAGTTGTTCGCCTCGCCCGGGGCGTTCTTGGAGACCAGCCGGGAAGGAGTCAGCAGGTTGATACACCCGCCCTTATCGATACTGCCCGCCTTGCCCGGCTCGAGCGGGTCATATTTAGCGCCGGCTTCATAGGAGTGCACCGTCCCCGGCCGGACGCGTTCGGTCACATGGGCGGCGCAGAGCACCTCGCCGCGGCCGTTATAGACCTTGACGATGTCCCCGTCATGAATATTCCTTTTAGCCGCGTCGGCGGGGTGGATACGCACCGGCCACCAGGCGTAGCCGTCCTTCTTAACGCGGTGCTGCGGGATATCGTCCAGCCAGTAGCTCTTGTTATCATTATGCGTATGGTAAGAAAATCTCGGATGCGGGCTGATTAGTTGCAACGGGTATTTTTTCGTTAATTTCTTGGTGTTATAGCCTTCCCAGCTGGGGATATAGCGGGGCATAGGCGGCCTCTCTTTATCATCCGGGTCGAATTTTTGAAGCGTCTGAGATACGAACTCGATTTTACCGCTGGGCGTGCCGAGTAAATGGGCGCGCTCGGTACCGATATTGGTATTTTTTGGCTCGGAATTTAAATCGCAGGGACGCCCTTCGTAGAACCAGCGGAAAGATACCAGCGGCTCGGCGTCGTCCGGCATGGAGGGCACCACGAAATAGCCCTTCTTCTTGAAGTCCTCGTACTTGACGTATTTTGGCAGGTCGGAAAACTCGAATACTTTTTTATTCCAGTCCTCGAAGGAGTTGCCTTCCGTATATTTGTCCTTGAAGCCGAGCCTGTCCGCTAGCAGGGTATAAATCTCGTAGTCTGGCTTGGACTCCCACAACGGCTCAATGCACTGCTGCTGATAAATGATTACCCGGAAATTGCTGTTAAAGTCGTTGCAGCCATAGCCGCCGGCGCTGCCCCACTCGGAGAGGTCGGTATGCTCGAAGTTAGTCGAGGCAGGCAGGATGATGTCCCCGAAATTGGTCTCGCTCTGCCAGTGGCAGTCCTGCATCACCACGAACTCCAGGTTGGAGTGCTGGTACATCCTGACCCAGCGGTTGGTCTCCGTCATCGTGCTGATGAATGAGCCGCCGTGCCGGTATATCATCTTGATAGGCGCACCGTTGGGACCCGGTTCGGGGCAGGTAAAGCGGTTGAACTGCTGTTCGACGGAGTTGCCGCAGAAGCCTTCGCCAATCCAGCTGACCGGCGGGTTCATGACAATCTCCGGCAGCAGCAGGCGGTAGGCCTTTTGCGTGACGCTGTTCCCTTCCGGGAAGTACGATTTATTGGCGACGATGCCGAAGGCGTCCCAGCCGTTCTCGGAGTAGCCGGGCATCTTGAACCGGTAGTCTATCGGGGCCGCTCCGCCGGTGCCGCCCCAGAAGTTTACGCCGGGTTTGCCGAAGCCCTGCATCGCCATGAGCAGGACGCATAATCTCGCCCACTCGGTGGCGTAGGCCTCGCGGCAGGCGCCCGTCGCGCCGAAGATGCT
>CAZXYV010000167.1:2367-4588 GCA_964645025.1 uncultured Dehalococcoidaceae bacterium
CCACTTATCGCCCATAGTGCCGGCGGTACAGTTGCAGTAGGGGTCGATGACCACGAACTTGATGCCCAGCTCCTTCATCCAGATACGCCATATCAGGTTGTCCTGGCCGCTGTACATGTAGGAGGTGCTGTTGGGGTCAACCGACCAGAAGATAATCTGCTCGGTATTTTTTAAAGCGTCCTGTAAAAGCTCGGACTGCTCACAGTGCCCCAGCCGCCACCAGAAACCCCAGGTGTGTATCGCCCCCCATTGCCAGCCTTCCCAACTGTCCGGATTATCGAACAGGGTGGTATATCCCAGGATGTTGAAGAAACGGCCCAGCGGGCCGAGCTTGTAGTGCAGGAAGCCCCAGTTATGATGGGAGGAGGTCATGGCCGTAACGGCCGCCGGCCCGTAGGTCTTTCTTATCCTTTTAATTTCACCGGCGACGGTGTCCAGGGCTTCGTCCCAGGAGATGCGGACGTATTCGTCCTTGCCCCGCAGCTCGGGATGCCTTTCGCCGTTGGGGTCGAAATGCTTACGCCGCAGCGGGTACTTGATGCGGTTTTCCGCGTAGACCCTGGTCCTCTCAGGGATTTCATAGGTCTGTAAGGTGGTCTTGCGAGGCGGCGTGAACTTCCTGCCCCGGGCATTGATGACCCAGGACGGCGCGTCCGCTTTATCATCGAAGATAATGGGACGCATGCGGACAATCTTGCCGTCCCTGACGGTTACTTTGACCGGCCCGCCTACCGTGCATTGAATAAAAACCTGTTCTGGCATTGTCATTCCTCCAGAATCAAATTTACCTATCCTTATGGAACATTCTTTCCAGCGTTAGACCGGAGCCCCGGTGGTAAGGCCTTTTAAAGACCTCAGGATACTGCCTTTGCAGTTCGTCCAGGTTCACGCGCTCCACGTCGAGCAGGAAACCGCCCGAGACCATGCCGGTGGCATTCTTCGATACCGTATGGCGCGGGGTGATGGTATTGATGGCCCCGCCCCTGTCCAGCTCCCCCGGGACGATGGGGTCGAATCTGGCGCCGTGGTCGACGTAAATCACACCCGGCATTATCCTTTCATTAACGTAAGCGCCGAGGAGCACACCGCCTCTTTCATTGAACACCTTGACGACGTCGCCCGTCCTGATACCTTTCTTAGCCGCATCGGAGGGATTCATCCACATTGTCTGGTAGGCGTAGCCGTCCGCCCCGGTGATTTTACAGGTAGGGATTTCCCTTAGCCATTGCATATCGTCATGCTGGGAATGCACCCGCCAGCGGGGGTGGTTGGAAAGGCAGAGGAAAGGATATTTTTTTGCCCTATCGCCGGAGAGTCTTTCATCGTGGCTTGCGCCCCTTTCTATCCAGTGCGGGAGGGGCGGCCTTTCCTTATCGTCCGGGAAATGCTCGGCCAGTCGCTGCGAATAGAACTCCAGCTTGCCGGTTGGCGTGGAAATCGGATTTTTCTCCGGGTCATCGGCGAATTTCCGCAGGCCGATGTCGTACTTCTGCCAGTCCGGGTCGTTCGGGATAACGTAATGGCCTTTCTCTTTGAACTCTTCCCAGCTTACCAGGTGCTTGATGCCGCAATTATCGAAACCCACTCTTATCCATTCGTCCACGGTCTTGCCGCCGGTGTATTTTTCCAGAAGTCCCAATTTCTCCGCGATAGCGCAGACAACTTCGTAGTCGCTGCGGGACTCACCGCGCGGCTCGATGCATTTCTGGTCGAGATAGAGCGTACCGAACTCGGCGGTGAAATTATCGATGCCGATGTCGTCATTCTCGAACTTGGTGGTCACCGGCAGGATGATATCGGCGAACTGGCAGTCATTTTCTACCCAAGGGTGCTGCGCCAGCATGAACTCTATCTTCGGGTTCCGGTAACCCTGAGCGGTGTAGTTCGAGTCGTTCCAGCAGGTCATCAAGGCCGGCGTATCCGTCCATATCATATGTATTTCCGAGCAACCGTCCGCCGGGTATTTATACTGGACGAACTGGTTCTCCGTCAACTGCCGGCAAAGCGTCGTGCCATACCACGAGATAGGGGGATTATTGAGCGCTTCGGTAATCATCACCTTGGATATAATCTGGGCGGGCAAATCATCCCCTACCACGGCAAAGCCGCGGTTGGCCGCCACCAGGTTAGGATAGACCAGATGCCGGGGGACGGGTATCGTCTTGCCGAAAGACCACTCCGGCGGGTCCATATTGCCGAAGAGACCCCATTCGATGGTGGT
>CAZXYV010000168.1:0-4563 GCA_964645025.1 uncultured Dehalococcoidaceae bacterium
GTGGTGACCTCAGTGGAACCAGGGAGAACCTTCAGGATGAACCCCTCTTCGCTAGCTACTCCCGTTTTTTATACCCGCAACAGAATATAAATGCCACAAAGGGGAGAACTGTCGAGAGGGGGCGAAAGCCCCCTCTCTTTTTAACTCCCCTCTCCAGCCAATAATTACCCGGGTTTCCTATTTTGTTAAGGCTGGAGAGGGGTCAGGGGTGAGGTAAGCATAGCAGCCAAACGTTAATAGTACCATTGTAATCATTTAATAGATTATTTATCTTCTTTACCCCCGTGTTTACGGGTTGTTTACCAGGACTTTAGTATGATGCTAGTAATCAAAATATTAGGGATAGTATGGCAAAAAAACCTTGAAGACGCGTACGGGCAGCATTGCAGCGGCTATCATCCTGGTTATCCTCATGATTTTTCTGGCGGTAGATGCCGGGTTTTCTCTGTATAACCCGAATCGACTTGCCTTGACATCACCCTTTTGCGTCCTCAATATCATCCGCGGCAATATCCTCATGATGAAAAAGGACGCCCTGACCTGGGAAAAAGCCAGCGACGGCATGGTACTGGAACCGGGCAGCCGCATCAAGACCGCCCCCGATGCGCATGCGTCGCTTACCTTCACCCGGGGTACGACCGCCAAGCTCGAACCCGGGACTGACCTTGTTGTCGATAAAATCGAGGAAAGCCAGGGCACACAGCCCTATACTGTCGTCCTCAAACAGCAATCGGGGAAGACCTGGAACCAGGTGGACAAATCCGGTGGCAATACCAGTTTTCAAATACGGACGACCTCGGCGGATGTCAGGGTCCACGGCACGTTGTTTTCGACTGAAGTCGATGCATCGGGGAAAACGACCGTGGAAACCACCGAAGGTATGGTGAGCGTCACTGCCGGCGGCGCAGAAGTACAGGTGGCCGCCGGAATGATGACCGAAGTCAAGCCTCATGAAAAACCGGCCTTGGCGGTGGCTGTTCCCCGGGCTAAAAATGAACTGGTTATCACCGTCGATAATCCGGCCTTCGGTCTGGTTAAGGACCCGAGCGGCTCGAGTGTCGGGTATCTGAACAGCGGCGCCAAAGTGAACCAGATTTCAGGCGCCAGCGTATCTGTCGTCGAAGAAACAGGCCAGACGATACGCATCCGTGAGCCTGAGATTGGAGACTACACCCTGACGCTGCGGGGCGTCACCGATGGCACCGGCCAGATAAGCGTCGAGGGTTTCGTGGGGGGTAGAAGCGCTTTCATACGCGTTGAGTCCTGCAACATCACCGCGGCCAAGGAGACGTTGTTAAAGCTCCACTATGATGTCATCGACGGGCTGCTGCAACGCTCGTCTCCGTCCGACCAGGGTGTCCTGGAAAGCAAGGTGGCTCTGGCTTCGCAGCTATCAAGTGCAACTACCACTCAAGAAAAACCGGCTAAAATACAGCCGGCACCGACGGCTACGCGTCAACCGGCGCCGGAGGCAATATCGAAGACAGAAAAATCTTCAGATAAGGGATCTACCGGGTTCGGCATTGATAAATACGGCCTGATAGGTCGATTGGTAAGTATCGGTTGCTTCCTGTTCCTGGCAGCAGTCGTATTCATTATCATGCGTAAAAATAGCTGACCGATAAGGCGGAAAGGTGTCAAAGGAGATTTATGTTTCAATTAAACATCCATAGCATTATTCAGTTTACCAGCCTTATCGTCTATGCGATTCTGCTCTCGGTGGTGTTGTGTTCTAAAAAAGTGGTCTTAAAGAGATTATTTGCCATTTTCCTTATTGCGGCGGCAAGCATCAGCCTGGCCGGCCTGCTGACCAATCTGCGTTTGCCTTACGAACAGCTCGTATTCTGGAAGCTGTCGGTGATTCTGTTTACCACCTGGCTGTTAGTTGCCTACGCTCACTTGATGGCCGCTTACGCCCATAAAGATACCGGGAAAATCACCAGATTCGGGTACGCCTGGCTGGCGGTGACGTTGGTCGTCGTGATATTTGGTTATCTTAATCAAGGTTTGAATTTCCTGGGCAACGACACGTTAACCGGCTATTGCGGATACGCCCTTAACGGCCTGGTAATCATCAATGATGCGTTTACGGTGGCGATATTATTCTTCATTATCAATCTCCTGAAAAAATCCGCCGAACCTGAAGAACGTAACCGGGCGGCCTATTTACTGGCCGGTTCTCTGATTATGATGGTGACCGGTATCCTCAAGTATGTTGTCCAGGACCTGCCTTATACGGTATCTCAACTCGGTTATACCGTAAATGCCATTATCATCGCTTATACCCTCATGAAGTACCATTTGCTCGATATCCAGGTCTTGATGAGAAAATGGATAGTTTATACCGGGGTTACCGTCTGCATGACGCTGGCCTACCTGACGCTGCTGCTTGTTTTAAGCAATCTCTTACGCCTTTTGCCTCCTAATCTGGGTATACCCGTGACCATAGTCCTGGTGGTCCTCTTCGCCTATCTCTTTAACTGGATAAAGGCGGCGCTGGATAAAGCGGCGGACAGGCTATTTTACGGGAGCCGCTATGTCAACCGCCAGCTACTGCTTTCCTTCGCCGGAAAAGTGAGCAACTTTATCAATATCAAGGAAATCGCCAACGAGCTCATGAAGCCCCTGGCTAACGCGGTCCGGGCCAGACAGGTGGGACTGCTTTTACCTTTTAACGATTATTATTCCACCAAGTTTGTCGCCCGTCTCACGGAGGAGGAGCAAATCGCCCCTATCCTGCTGTCAAAACACAGCCTGCTAATCAAGTGGCTGGAAGATAGCGGCGTGCCCCTTTCTCTGGAGGCGATGCAAAAAGAGCCGAGGTTCAAACAGCTGACGGTGGAAGACCACGAGGCCATCAGCACCTTCCAGATTGAAATTTTATGCCCGATACTCTCCAAACGAAGGCTGGTGGCTATCCTGGCATTGAGTAAGAAACAGGGTAAAGGCCGTTATACCCGTGACGATGTTGACCTGGTGACCATGCTGGCGAAAGAATCGGCGGTAGCGATAGAGAATGCGCAGATATATGCCAATGCCAGAGAACAGGCCGATATCGATGGCCTGACGGGTTTACATAACCACCGCAGCTTCCAGGAAAGCTACGAGCAGGAAATTGAAGACTGCGCCCTTTCCGGCGAAGATTTTTCCCTGCTCTTTATCGACCTCGACTTCTTCAAGACCTATAACGATATTTACGGACATGCCCTGGGCGACGAGATTTTAAAGGAAGTCGGCCGGATTATCAAGAGCTCTATCCGTGACAAGGATACCGGCGGTCGCTACGGCGGCGATGAGTTCGCCATTATCCTGAGAGGTACCGTGGGAGAAGACGCCAGGGTGGTGGGGGAACGTATCCGCAGCAAAGTGGAAACCTGCATGAGCGAAAAAGGCATTACGCTGACCTGCAGCATCGGTATCGCCTGCTGGCGCATCGATGGTGTCGCCAGGGGCACTATTATCCAGGCGGCCGATAAGGCGGTCTACGCGGCCAAACAGGCCGGACGTAACCGGGTATTAATGGCCAGCGAAATCGATGCCGTAGAGTCAACCATTACGGAAACGATGCTCAACGTGGGTAATAACAATGCTATCGATAGCATCGTTTTTTCCCTGGCCTCTACCGTTGATGCCCGGGACCACTATACCTTCGGCCATTCCAGGTCCGTCAGTAAATATTCCTCGGAACTGGCCAGAGCCATCGGTTATGATAAAGAAGGGATTCGTCGCATACGGGCGGCTTCTTTGCTCCATGACATCGGTAAACTCAGTCTGCCGGATAGCATACTGACCAAGCGCGGCCCGCTCACGAATGAAGAATGGGAAACTATCAAAAATCACCCCCAGCTAGCGTTGAATATCCTCAAATATGTCGTGGGCCTGCGGGACTGTATCGATGCTATCCTGTACCATCACGAGAGGTTTGACGGGCAGGGCTATCCTAAAGGTTTGAAGGGGAAAGATATCCCCCTTGATGCCCGCATTATGGCGGTTGCCGACGCTTTTGACGCCATGAAATCGGAGCGTGTCTATAAAGAGCGGAAAATGACCGAGGAAGAAGCCATGGCGGAACTGGAGAAATGCGCCGGCACGCAATTTGACCCGGAGCTCGTGGAGGCATTTGTAAAACTACGCCGGAAATCACTGGAGACGGCCTTATTAGAAGCCGCCATGCCGAATATGCCGGGTTCCAATTAGCAGCATCGTTTCAGTAGGGTAGAGATTTTAGAGAGGGGGGAGAAGCCCCCTCCAGGAACATCTCCCCGCTGAATCGGGGCGTCTAAGAGGGGCGTAGACCCCTCTTTTTTTATTTTCCCCCTCTCCAAAAAATTAAACTATGCTATCATCCAATCTTGAGTTTGGAGAGGGGTTCACCCTGAAGGTCTCTCCCTGAAGGGGATTAAGGGGGTGAGGGCTAAAAATTGAGCTCAGCCAATAACTAACAGCCAGAAGCAGATAAAAAAGGGGCCGTGTGAAAGACTCTTCACTTGACACGCTTTAATGAGTGATGTAGATTTTTCTAGGCTGGTTTCTCACCACCGGCTCAATTTTTTCAAGGAGGGA
>CAZXYV010000169.1:0-4561 GCA_964645025.1 uncultured Dehalococcoidaceae bacterium
TTGCCCCTCGCTTATAACCGCGACATGCAGGAAGATAAAGAAGGTCTCTTCGATACCGTGGACACGCTCGTGAACACGCTGGCAGTTTTTACGGGTATGCTGGGTACCTTGAAGGTAAAAGGGGAAAACACGCGCCGGGCGGCGGAGCGGGGATATATCCTGGCCACCGACCTGGCTGATTACCTCGTTAAGAAAGGTGAGGCCTTCCGCGCGGCGCATGAAATCGTTGGCAAGCTGGTGAACTATGCCGCTAAAAAGGGGAAATCATTCGCTGAACTTGACATAAAGGAATACCGGAAGTTTTCGCCGCTATTCGAAAGAGATGTTTACCAAATCACGGTAGAGTCTTCTCTGGCTGCCAGGGACGTCAGCGGCGGCACGGCGCCAAAGAAGGTAAAGCAGGCGCTGGCGAGGGCGAGGCGTGTGGTGGGGCGGGGATAAGTCAGGCGGCCTTATTCTGCGTGCGCAGGCAACGCGTACAGAGGTTGAGCCGCTTCGATTGCCCATTGATGATGACGTTAGCGGGATGAACATTGGCCGTCCACCGGCGGTTGGTATGGCGCTTGGAGTGGCTGACGGCATGGCCGAACTGTAGGGATTTCCCGCATAAATCGCACTTCAATTTACTAGTCTCCTTGATTATTCTGAGAAAGTGGTGTAATATTCTCTAATACATAGTATCATAGGGCGTCTGGATTGGCAAGGCGCACTTTTACTGATAGGTAAATTAGACACACATCTGGCAAGGATGGTGAAAAATGAGCCAAGTAAGTTCTTTAGCCGGCCAGGACCTGAGGGACATGTTCTCGGCGGCCACTTCCTGGCTGGAAAAAAGCTCGGCGGATATTGATGCCCTGAATGTATTCCCGGTGCCGGACGGCGATACCGGGACGAATATGATGCTCACCATGCGTTCCACGATGGAGGAAGCCTACCGTGCCCCCGACCACAGCGCTGCGGGTGTCGCCCATGCCATGGCCAGGGGCGCTTTAATGGGGGCGCGGGGCAATAGCGGCGTCATCCTCTCGCAGATATGGCGGGGCCTGGCGGAGGGCCTGGATGATAAGGAGTCCTTTGTCGCCGCCGACCTGGCCGAAGCTCTACAACAATCCGTCACTACCGCTTACAAGGCGGTATGCAACCCTGTTGAAGGGACGATGCTCACCGTCATCAAGGACGCGGCGGCGGCCGCTCAATCCAAGGTTGAAGAAGGTGACGAGGATATTGTATCGGTACTGGAGGCCACGGTTGATGCCGCCGGTGAGTCCGTGGCCAGGACGCCCAAGCTGCTCAAGGTGCTGAAGGATGCCGGTGTAGTTGACGCCGGCGGGCAGGGCCTCTATACCATTTTTGAAGGGGCGCTGCGCTATCTCAAGGGGGAGACGGAACAGATGCGACTTCGCAAGCCCCAGATAATCGTCAGCGGGCTGCACGCGACGACGCCGGTAACGTTCGGGCCCGTTGAAGAAGTACCCTACGGCTATTGCACCGAGTTCCTCCTGAAAGGGGAAAAGCTGGAGCCGGAAACTCTCAGAAAGCGGCTGGAAAAGAAAGGCGAGTCACTCATGGTCGTCGGCGATGACTCGGCGGTGCGTATCCATATTCATACCCTCACTCCCGGCCATATCATCGATCTGGCTACCAAACTGGGAACTCTGCACCAGGTGAGCATACGCAATATGGATGAGCAGCACCAGGACTTCCTGGAGATGCAGAAAGAGAGAATGCCTACCACCGATACGGCCGTCATCGCGGTGGCTTCTGGAGACGGTCTGACCGATGTCTTCGGCAGCCTGGGCGCCACGGCCGTCATTCCCGGCGGCCAGACGATGAATCCGAGCACCAAGGATATACTCCAGGCAGTGGAATCAACACCTTCAGAACAGGTCATTATTTTACCCAACAATAAGAATATCATCCTTACCGCCGGCCAGGTACAGAACCTGACGCAGAAAAAAGTCACGGTGGTGCCCACCAAGTCCATTCCGCAGGGCGTGGTGGCGTTGCTGGCGTTCGATTACGAGGCGGACTTTCAAACCAACGCCCGGATAATGGAAAATGCTCTGGCATCGGTAAAGACTATCGAGGTGACCCGCTCCGTACGCGCTACGAAGATAAACGGACTCAAACTCAGGCGGAAACAACCCATCGCCCTGCTCGATGATGAGCTTATCGCGGCGGGAGAAACCAACATCGACGTTATCAACAAGGTATTATCCAAGCTCAACCTTAAGCAGGCCGAGGTAATCACGATTTACTACGGCTCTGACGCCGAAGTAGAGGAAGCCGAGCAGCTAAGCGCCGGTATCACGGAGAAGCACCCGCATCTGCAGGTCGAAGTTATCCGTGGCGGGCAGCCGTATTATGCCTATATCGTTTCGATAGAGTAGGGAGGTATTGTCGGTATGGCAGTAAAAATAGTCACAGATACCCTGTCTGATATTACCGGCGACCTGGCCACCGAGCTGGGGGTAACCGTTGTCCCTCTCTACGTACGCTTCGGAGAATCTATTTATCGTGACAGGGTGGAGATATCTACCGATGAGTTCTACCGTCGTCTGGTGAGTGAGGGCGCTTTCCCCTCGACGACACAGCCGACCCCCAATGATTTTCTCGAAGTATATAAAAAGCTGGCTAAGGACACCGATGAAATCCTGGTTATCGTAGTCTCCAGTAAGCTCAGCGGCACCTATCAATCGGCAATTCAGGCCAGAGAGCTTTTAAAAAGAGAATGCCGGATTGAAGTGGTCGACTCGCTGTCGGTAGCCATGGGCATGGGGCTGATCGTCATCGACGTAGCCAGGGCGGTCAAGGCGGGGGCGAATCTGGACGAGGCTACCGACCTGGCGCGCAAGGCCGTACCGCGGTCGCACCTTATCGCTTACTTCGATACGCTTAAATACCTGGCCCGGGGTGGGCGCATCGGTAAAGCGCAGGGGCTTCTGGGCTCGATGCTCTCGGTCAAGCCGCTGCTGACCATCCGGGAAGGCGAGATGGCCCCCCTGACCAGGGTGCGCTCGCTCAACGCCGCCTTAGATTATCTCCACAGCGCCGTGGCTGCCTTTTCCAATATTAAGTTGCTGGCCGTGGAGCATTCTACCTCGCTTGATAACGCCGACAAGCTGGTAGAAAGGATTAGCTCTATCTATCCTAAAGAAAAGATTTTCCGCGCGGTAATCAGCCCGGTCATCGGCACGTACGCCGGCCCCGACGCTATGGCGATTTCCGTCCTCGAAGCTGAAAAGAAGCAATAAAGGTAAAAACCGCCATTGATAGAGTTTCCGATATTTCCATCTGCATTTATGGTCGAGGATAATTATTTGAGCCATTCTTTATATGAATTATTACAACGCTTAGATGAAGCTAAACTTTACGAGGAACAATACAAAAAGAAAAGAGAGCCATAATTCAGTATATAATGCATTCGTATCCGAATATTTAAGTTTGAATTTTTAAAATTACCTTATTCCATTTAGTCCTCACCCCCTGACCCCCTCTCCAAACTCAAGATTGAATAATGCCATATTTAAATTATTTGGAGAGGGGGAAGAGTTTTAGAGAGGGGGTGAAACCCCCTCTCTTTCTTTACTCCCCCTTCCCTTGGCAAGGGAAGGGGGTAAGGGGGATAGGTTCGTTGGGTTAAGGGGGTGAGGTAAGCACAGCAAATAAAAGCGAATAGTGCTATGCATCCTTTGCGTACGTGCTTTTACCCCGCGTTTTGTCTATAATAGTGGCGAAACACCTTAGCTATGAACGCCGAATCTTTACGCAAAATACTGGAGCTCGAACGGCAGCGCGGTTACGCGGACGCCGCCGTGTTCGGCGGACTGGATAAATTCCTGCGCCGCTGGACGGGCCAGGCCGAGGCATCGTTATCCGGCCCCATATTATTACGGCGTTTCCGCAAGCTTTTTAATGCCAGTTACGGCGCCATGAGCGAGGCGCAGCGAAAGCAGTGGGCGCAGGATGTCCTCGCTTTCCTGGACGAAATCGAAAAGAAGGCCAGCGCCGTCGTTACGCCCGCGAAAAGTAAAGCTCCTCCACTACCTAAAAAATTAGCCCCCAGAGTTAAAAAACCCCCGATAATTACACCTGCGTCAGACCTCGATGCGCCCGTAACAATTGTGAAGGGTATCAGCACTGTCCTGTCCGCCAAATTCGCCAGGCTGGGTGTGAAGACGGTGCGCGACCTGCTCTACTTTTTCCCCCACCGCCACCTCGACTACAGCAAAATGAAGCTAATTTCTCAGCTGGCCGAGGGGGAAGAGCAGACCATTGTCGCCAATGTCTGGGAGGCCAAGGAAACGCGCCCGGGCGGGCGGCGCAGCACCGAGGCTATCGTCGGCGATGAGACGGGCAATATCCGCGTGGTCTGGTTCAACCAGCCCTATCTGGCCAAGACGCTGACCACCAATAGCCAAATCATACTTAGCGGCCGCGTCAGCGTGTATCATGGCCGCCAGATGTTCGTTTCGCCGGACTGGGAGATGATGGAAGGCCTCGGCCTGAAGTCTCGGCCTGAAGGCCAGGACCTCGTCCACACGGCGCGGCTGGTGCCGGT
>CAZXYV010000170.1:0-4550 GCA_964645025.1 uncultured Dehalococcoidaceae bacterium
ACGATTATCTTCTCCCAAGGAAAAGGTTCGGAATTCTTACTGAGTGGGCATCATGCTGGTGGTCTTCGCCTTCAATATGGTGGGTGACGGTCTGAGAGACGCCCTTGATCCCAGGCTCAGGGGTCTGCTGTAAGCGTAGAACCGGGGACAACGGGCGGGCAGCCATTTTCTTAATGGCAGCGTTGCCCCTTTAAAGTCTAAGTAGTCTGCCGCAGCGCGGGCATTTGATGGCAGGGTCTTTGATTGACGGCGGTACCTTAATCGTAGCGCCGCATTCACAATCTACAGTGCGGTAGTTCCCCATACGCCATAACACGTTGGAGGTCTCCCTCATCCTTGCGACATCATCCGGCTCCGGTTGTTTTTCTACCGATGCAGCCCGTAACGCTACAGCGCCGGCGCCAGTTAAAGCGGACGCAGGCACGATGCCACTCCCACCCTTGACCTGCCGGTAAGCCTTTTCATAATCGGCCGCGGTAGCGCCGGCCATAGCGCGGAGTATCTTAACACGCTGGGAAATGGGCGGATGTGTGCTGGTGAGGTCGCTGGCAGCCCTCCCCTTCTCCCGGAACGGGTTGACCGTGTACATGGGGGCCGTCGCCTGGTTGACCGACTTTAATTGAGTAGTCGAGGCGGCAATCTTCTCCAGCGCCGAGGCCAGCCCCTCCGGATATCTTGTGTAAAGAGCCGAAGATGCATCCGCCAGGTACTCCCTCTTCCGGGAAATAGCGAAGTAAAGCAGCTGGGCGGCTATCGGCGCGAGAATCATCAGGACGATGCCTACTGCGAGGATGATTATCTGGCCGCTGCCTCCGGACTTCGAGCTACGCCTTCCCCCACCCGACATACCGCTGAAGAATAATACCCGCGTGGCGTACCAGGCCAGGATAACGATAGTCCCCAGAATGATACCCGCCAGGGACATCAGCATCACGTCGCGGTTTTTAATATGGGCCATCTCGTGCCCGATAACACCCTGAAGCTCGTCCCGGTTGAGCCTTTGTAGCAGGCCGGAGGTGACGGCTACCGATGCCCTCGCCGGGGAGCGCCCGGTGGCAAAGGCGTTTGGCGCGGGGTCGTCAACAATATAGATATCCGGCATCTTTTCCAGTCCGCAGGCTATCTTCATCTCCTCGACGATGTTATAGAGACGGGGATGGTCATCACGGGTGATTTTTTTCGCCCCGGAAACCGCCAGCAGGATGCTTTCGCCCTGAAAGTAGGCCAGCAGGTACATGAAACCCCAGACGACCAGCGCCACTATCAGGCCGGCTACGGCGTTATTAAAGAAATAAAGGCCGAGGACGTAGCCCAGCACGAGGAGTAACACTCCCATGCCGGCTACCAGAAAAGCCGACCTTATCTGATTAGACCTTATTTGCTCCCACATTTAATTTCCCATAACTAACAGATTAAAAATGACCTATCAAAAAGCCAGTCATTGCGAGGGCGAAGCCCGAAGCAATCCGCCGTACCGGAGTAACGGATTGCTTCGCTAACGCTCGCAATGACAAGACCCTTATTATTATCAGTCCTCTACTGCTGCGGTGGCGGCGGTGTGAAACTGACCTTGGGGGCCGCCCTCTCTTCAGGCGCCGTAACCTCAAAAAACTCACTGGCCTTAAAACCGGTCATGCCCGCTATCACGTTAGAAGGAAACATCTGGGTCTTATTGTTATAGTTCAGGACGGAATCGTTATAGTACTGGCGGGAAAAGCTTATCTTGTTCTCGGTGGAAGTCAGCTCTTCCTGCAAGGCCAGGAAGTTCTGGTTGGCCTTGAGGTTAGGGTACTGCTCCACGACCACGAGCAGCCGCGCCAGGGCGGAGCTAAGCTCACCCTCCAGTTTGGAGCGTTCACCCACCCCCTGGGATGCACCCTGCTGGGCGAGATTACGCGCCTTGGTGACCGCCTCCAGAGTCCCTCGCTCGTGTGTCATGTAACCTTTTACCGTCTCCACGAGGTTCGGGATAAGGTCGTGCCGCCTTTTAAGCTGCACGTCAATCTGCGCCCAGGCGTTTTTTACCTGGTTTCTTAGTCTGACCAGGCCGTTGTAGGTTCCCCAGAATATCAGGAGAAGAATGACCACGATACCTATGATGACCCACAAAGCTATCAAAGATATACCTCCTTAAGTTCCTGACTAATCCGATTTTTCGCCTTTAAACGTCTCTCCGATAAAAGCTGTAATCTGCTGTATTGCCCCTTGATTGGCTAATGGGCTTAACTCCAGTTGTTTTAGCAGCTGCTGAAGCTCTCTGCCATCAAACCATATTCCATCCCCCCGGCGGCAAACGTCGATATGTATCGGCGGTACGCCCAGGGGCACTTCTGCCATCTTTTTTCGGCAGATGGGGCATTTACGCTCGCCGTGCGACCTGGTTTCTTTAGCGATTCCATCCAGGGTGAGCAGGCCGGTATTTCCCAGATTGGTAGTCTTTAATAAAAGCTCAAGCTCGCCCTTATCAAACCAGATGCCAGCGCATTTGAGGCAGTAGTCAATTTCTATCTGCCGGTACTCCACGACAATCATGTCTTGCTTGCAAACAGGGCATATCATGGCTGTAATCCTACCGTCCAGTAATTATATCAAGGTACGATATCTTTCACAACAATTGGACTATCCGGGCACCTTTTCCGGCTTGTCTAAATCTCAAAATTTCGTACTGCTACTGTTTTGTTGTATACTGATAAAAGCCACAATCTACTTATCAATTCAGGCAGGTATCCAAATGGCGAATGAAGAAAGCGGCCTCGACGAATTAATGCGTCTTTCCCGGCAATTCACACGGCAAAAGGCCGAAAACGAGGCCAAAGAGCGGCAGCGTGAAGAACAGGGGAAAAAGGTGCGGGGCGTGCTCCAGGGCCTGCAAGACCTGAATATAAACATGGCCGTCCAGCAGCTCAAAGCGGTGGCCAAACCCGATATCATCAGGCAGGTGACTGCCCTGAGAACGAAGGGAGGCACCGACGAACTGCGCAAGATGATTTCCGCCCTGGCCGACGACTTGGAAAAAAGCCTCGGCGCCAAGGCCGATACCGCGCCGCTGGTTAATGCCATGCGTACTTTGAATATACTTTTAGACCTTTACTTTTCATTCCATTAAGCAATAAACCTCCTACGGTTTACACATCACTTTAACCAAGCTATAATAAAAGTAAGATGAGTCTGTATATGAAGCTGGGTATAGACATCGGCTCGGTAACCGCCAAGGTCGTCGTTATTGACGAAGCCGGAAATATCATTGATTCGAGATATGTCCGCACCAAAGGGCAGCCTGTCGAGACCGTCCTGACCATCCTGGAAGACATCCTGGCCAAATACCCGCCCGATAAATTCACCGTAGCCGCCGCCACCGGCACCGGCGGACAGCTTATCGCTAACCTGCTGGGCATCCCGTTCGTCAGTGAGATTACAGCTCAGGCAGCCGGGACCACCCGCTTTCACCCGGAGGTTAAGACCATCCTGGAGATAGGCGGCGAAGACTCCAAGCTCATCGTGCTGAAAAAAGAACTCGCCGAGGCCCTGCCGAAAGTAGCCGATTTCGCTATCAACGGTGTCTGCGCCGCCGGCACCGGCTCTTTCCTCGACCAGCAGGCCTCCCGTATGGGTATCCCCATCGAGCAGTTCGGCGATGTCGCCCTGAAATCAGAGAGCCCGCCCCGCGTCGCCGGCCGGTGCAGCGTCTTCGCTAAGAGCGACATGATTCACCTGCAGCAGGTCGGCACGCCGGTGCATGACATCGTCGCCGGCCTGTGTTTCGCCATGATACGCAACTTCAAAGGCCAGGTCATCCGCGGCCGCGACCTCGCCCGGCCGGTCTCGTTCCAGGGGGGCGTGGCCGCCAATAAAGGCATCCGCCGCGCCGTGCTCGAGGTGCTGGAGCTGGCGGAAGGCGATTTAATCGTCCCGGAGCACTTCGCCATCCTCGGCGCCCTGGGGGCCGCGCTGGTCAGCCAGGCAAATACCCTGCCCGGAGATGCTTTAAAGCGCCTGCGGGACTATATTTCCCGGCGTGATTATACCTTCGTGACCATGCCGCCTTTACAGGGGGACGATTATCCCATCGTTATAGATACCGCGAAAATTGACACCAATCAACCCGTCGAAGCCTATATTGGCGTGGACATCGGCTCCATCAGCACCAACGTGGTGATTATAGACAAGAACAATAACGTGCTGGCCCGCCGCTATCTCATGACCGCCTCCCGCCCTATCGAAGCCGTCAAGCAGGGGCTTTTAGAAGTCGGACAGGAGCTGGGGGATAAAGTTATTATCAGGGGCACCGGCTCGACCGGCTCCGGACGTTACATGACCGGCGAGTTCTTCGGTGCCGATGTCATCCGTAACGAGATTACCAGCCACGCTAAAGCAGCGGCCTTCGTCTGCCCGGAGGTGGACACGATATTTGAAATCGGCGGGCAGGACGCCAAGTACATCAGCCTCCAGAACGGCACCATCATTGATTTCACCATGAACAAGGTCTGCGCCGCCGGCACCGGCTCCTTCCTCGAAGAGCAGGCGGAGAAGCTGGGCATCAACATCAAAGA
>CAZXYV010000171.1:0-4487 GCA_964645025.1 uncultured Dehalococcoidaceae bacterium
ATTCTATTGCTACTTCATCCCCAGCTTCGCTACGTATAACTGCGTCTGTTCTTCCTCCCCTCTCGAATCTAGTAACAAGCCCCATCAGGTCAGCAACATTTCGCACGACAACCCCGATATGGATAGTCCAATCCGCTCGATGAGCTCCTATTGCTTTTTGATCGATAGGGAAATCACGATACCAGAAATACTGAAAAAGCGTGGCGAAATCTTGCGGTGATGCCCATTTTTCATCTATTGGCATTTATTCACCCTCCTCTCTTATCAACTCCCTCACCATCTCCTCTTCTTCTTTCCTGCTATCTATTTTACCGTCCAGCCGGGCCTCGCGGAGGCGCTGTAGCACCTCTTTAATCTTAGGTCCCTGCGGGACGCCCAGTTCTAGCAAATCCTCGCCGTTAAGGGCGGGATTAACGTGCCGCAGCACGTTCAGATAAAGCTCGATGTGCTCGGCGGTGGTCTCGGAGCCGGCGCCCAGCGCGTTGGCCTCAATGGCGACCAGGCTGTAACCGTGGAGGATTTCATAGACCAGGCTCGGCGCCAGCCCCGGCGTGGACAGCTCTTTCATTTTACCCCTGATAGTAGCAGTGTCCCGCAGCACCTGCGCCGCCGCTTTAGGCAGCCGCAGGTAGGAAATAAATTGCCCGGTTTCTTCAGCGGTCAGGCGGTAGCACAGTAGCGCTAGGTACAGGTGCGGGTGAGGTTTGCCCGAGACGCACCGCTCGCAGGCCGTGGCAAAGGTCTCTGCCAGCCAGTCGTCCCCTCTTAACGAAGGGTGTATTTTTGAAAGCACGCCAAGTTCACCGGCGCGCTTAAGCGTTTTCTCCGGGATTTCTTCTTTCAGGACAAGCTCCAGCTCATGGCGGATACGGTCGCCGCTGATGGTATTCAGCCTATCGATGTCTCTCTTAATAAGTTCAAGGGTCGCCGGCTCGATGCTGAAGTCCAGTCGCTGTTCGTAGCGTATAGCGCGCCAGATACGGGTGGCGTCGTCGGTAAAGCTATTATCATGGAGCACCCGAATCAGTCTTTTTTCGATGTCCTGCCGGCCGCCATGGGGGTCGATTAGCTCGCCGAAGTGAGGCGGATTAAGCTCGATGGCCAGGGCGTTGACGGTAAAATCGCGGCGGGCGAGGTCGGCTGCTATCGTGCCGGGCTTCACCGCGGGCAAAGCGCCGGGCCGGGCGTAGGTCTCGGCGCGGGCAGTAGCCAGGTCGGCACGGCGGTTGCGCCACCGGATGGTAGCGGTGCCGAAGCGGGGGTGTAGGGTGACCTCAGCCTGATTGATTTGAGCCATCTCCTGCGCCATTTTAATAGCGTCCCCCTCGATAACGATGTCGATATCCAGGGTGCCACGCTCCAGGAGCAGGTCGCGTACCGCGCCCCCTACCAGGTAGAGCCGCTGCTGCTGTTGTTGCGCTAAGTCCCCGGCCTTTTTAATAAAATCGAGCAGGTCGGCGGGTAGTTGCTCCTTGAGCTTTTTGGCCAGGTTGATGTTTGCCGGCGCGTTCATCACCCCGTAGTATAGCACAGGTTATCCCGATGGTAGAAAAAGATAATATTCCACCCAACCCCCTTATCCTCTAAGCTAACCAAGGTCATAGGAAATAAGTACTAAGTTGGGAGGAAAAGTGAGGTTGAACCCCTTGACGCTCGCTATGTAGCTGGCTAGCATAAAAATATAAGAAAAATGTATGAAAGAAATATGAAAATCCGGTTGGATTAATCTATGATATTTACTTCGTGGTTATTCCTGATTTTCCTGGTGGCAGTGCTGACCGCCTATTTTCTCCTCGGTCGCCGGTGGCGCGTGCAGAATATCCTCCTGCTGGTAGCCAGTTATGTCTTCTATGGTTTCTGGGACTGGCGTTTCCTGGGGCTGGTGGTGGGTATCACTGCCGTCAACTACGGCGCCGGCTGGGCGATAAGCCGCCAGCCGGATGGGGATAGCTTCAAGGGCAGAAAACGCCTCTGGCTTTGGCTGGCCATGGCTATTGACCTGCTCGTGCTGGCAGCCTTTAAATACTTCAACTTCTTCGATACGAGCCTGGTCAATTTCCTTTCGTCCTTCGGCTTACACCTCGATACGATCAGCCTGAAAATCATCCTGCCGCTGGGCATCTCCTTTTTTACCTTCATGGCTATTACCTATCCCTTCGATATCTACCGCGGGAAGATGTCCCATACCAACAAATTCCTGGATTTCGCGCTCTTTGTCGCCTTCTTCCCAACTATAGTTTCCGGGCCGGTGGAAAGGGCTTCGCATATGCTACCGCAGTTCCAGGCCCCCCGCCAGGTGACCGGTGATAAAGTCAATGAAGGCCTCTGGCTCATTGCCTGGGGCTTTTTCCAGAAGCTGGTTATCGCCGATAGTGTCGGGCTGATTGTCAACCAGGTCTTTAATAATTACACACAGTATCAGGGACTGGATATTGTCATTGCGGTGCTAGCCTATACCGTGCAGATACTGGCGGATTTCGGTGGATACACGGATATCGCCCGGGGTGTGGCGCGGTTGTTCGGCTTCGAGCTTCTGCTCAACTTTAACGTCCCCTATTTCGCCATCAATCCCTCCGACTTCTGGTCGCGCTGGCATATCTCGCTTTCGCAGTGGTTCCGGGACTACCTGTATATACCGCTGGGCGGTAACCGCAAGGGCAGCTGGCGCACCGGTCTGAACCTGTTTATCACCATGGTACTGGTGGGTCTCTGGCACGGGGCCGCCTGGACCTTCGTCATCTGGGGTGCCTGGCACGGGTTCCTCCAGGTGGTCTACCGGTTCTTCGGGAAAGGGGGTCAAAGCACCGACCGCTCTATTCGTGGTTTTTCATCGTTTCTCAGCATCGTCAGCCGGACGGCTTTGATGGTCATACTGGTGGCAGCCGGCTGGGCGGCCTTCCGGGCCACCTCCTTCGGGCAACTGGCCTATATATTCACCCACCTGGGTTTCGCCACATCGGCTACGACTCTCGATTCAGTGTGGCGGCTCTTCTGCTTTACCCTGCCGATTATGATAGTTCAGGTCATTCAGTTGCGGAGCCGCAGCCCGATATTTTTAACCCAGCCCAACCCGGTCGTGCGGGGGTTGGCTTACGGTGTTATCATCGTCGGCATCATTATCTTCAGCCAGCATGAGATTACCCGTTTTATCTACCAGGGATTTTAGAAAACTATGCAGGAAGAGTTAGAGAAAGCCTACCAAGAAGTCTGGGGTTGCCTGGAAACCGGGGAGTGGTTCAATGCGACGATAGCCGCCAGCCACCTGGTGGGACTTGACCCGGCTAACAAAGAGAGCCAGGCACTGGCCAGATACGTTCGTAAAATCGCCGGGATTGCCGACAAAGTTAAAAATAGCCCCAAAAGAGGGGCGGCCGCCAGGCTGGAAGAGATAGCCCGTATCTTGCCAAAGCTTAACGAACTGACCTCATTCCGGTCTTTAATTGAATCAGCCCGATATACCTCCGGTAAAAAGGGCATCGTTATATCTATTATCGTGGCTATCGTTTTTGTCCTGGCCTGCAATCTGGCCGGTTATAAATACATCCAGGCGCAACCTATATCCACCGATGCGCAACGCACCGTAATTCAGGGATGGCTCGGAATTCAAAGATTAACGAAACCGGTTGACGTATTACTGCTGGGTGATTCTACCTGTGGTTCTAATCTAACCCCGGGTACGGTGGCTGACCGTATCGGAGGCAGGGTTATTAATCTTGGAAATACCGTAGGTTCATCATTATTAATGGATGCCTGGATGCTTTCAGCCTATATAGGAGAATATGGCGCGCCCAGGGCTGTCGTTATATCACGTAGTTCGCTGGGCTACTGCTTTACACATACCATCGAATCCATGGCAAACCCGCCTTTACCCTGGGACTACTGGAGCGATTATGGGGTAGCCCCAGCCTGGCAGGACGGTGAAGTTAGGGAACTATTTATCGCCAAATATGGTGTCCTGTATTCCGATGCTGACAATTTACGAGAACGTCTTTTAAAAGCCTGGGATTTATTTGACTATAATGTTCAACCTAGATTCCCATCCCATTATTATTCCGCAGGTTATAATCTACCTAAAGGTGACATGGATATAAATGCTCATACACCCAGTGATTATTTTGGTAAGTTTTATTACAGCGTAGATGCCACGAATGCTATCGAGTGCATGGCTAATCTGGCCAGAAAATATCACTTTCAGCTCTATTTTACGCTGCAATGCGAGTGGGATGAGGCCGTCAATGCCGGTTTACGGATTGAGCATTTAACGGCACAAAAAAAATATCTATCCCGGTTTATCGACCCGATATATGTCCATATAGTAGACCAATTACCCAAGACATTATTTACTTACGAACAAATGGAGAACCCCCGTCACCTGTGGCACGGCTCGGAAAAAATCTACACCGAAGAAATCGTCAACGGTATCACCGCCATTCAGAATAACCTTACCGCCGGGCAGGCTAAGAATATAGAATTGACCTCGGTTTCTT
>CAZXYV010000172.1:0-4442 GCA_964645025.1 uncultured Dehalococcoidaceae bacterium
GTAGACCGGCTGGATGCGGTAGGCGCCGCTTTGCATCCCAGGATGGAAGACCTGGGTTCCAGTAAACCGGAACTGCTTGATTACTGGAAAAACTATTCTTTTTGCGTTATCGATGGCAAGATACGGCTGAGTGTCTTCATGGAGCCGGAGATAACAAAGTGCGTTTTAAATGACATGGCGGAAGAGGCCGGCGTGAAGCTGCTGCTCCATTCGTGGGTAGTCAGGGCGCTCGTCGATAAAAATGTGGTTCAGGGCATAGTTTTTGAAAGTAAGTCGGGCCGGCAGGCCGTCCTGGGAAAAGTCGTTATCGATACCTCCGGAGACGGCGATGTCTTCGCCTCGGCCGGGGCTCCGTTTGAAAGCCAGATGAGTCCCGAGATGAGGTCTTCCAGGCTGGCCCTGGTCTTTCGCATCGGAAACATCGATACCGAGAAGTTTGTTAGTTTCAGGAAAGCAAACGCACAGGCTTATGGCGAGCTCATCCGCGAGCTGGAGAGTCTCAAAGGATTCACCATGTTCATCCGGACCTCACGCCAGGACATGATATGGGTAAACAACAACATACCCGGCTTGAGCGGGTTGGATGTCAACGACCTCACCTGGCTGGAGGTCGATGGCCGTAAGAGGATGCGTATCACCTACGATTTTTTGAAAAAGCGTATGCCCGGATTTGAGAACAGCTTTATCGTCGATACCGCTTCTCAAATTGGCGTGCGCTGTAGCCGGAGACTGAGCGGGGAGTACGTTCTCACCGCGAAAGAGGTATTTTCGGGCGTAGTTTTCCCCGATACTATTGCCATGGGCCCGGATTTCCGCCATGAGTTCTCTCCGGAACATCCTCACTGGCATATCCCTTATCGTTCGCTGCTACCGCGCCAGGTGAAAAATATGTTAGTGGCCGGTCGCTGTTTGTCCGCGGACCCTTTAGCCAATGACGTGCTGGCGCCTATCCAGTATTGCTTTGCCATGGGGCAGGCGGCGGGCACGGCGGCAGCATTGGCGGTGAAGGGTAATGTCGGCCCCGATAAAGTGGATATTAAAGAACTGCAAGCTCGTTTGAGACAGCAAAATGTGCCGCTACCACCTGAAATAAGGTGATGAAGTGAAATACCCTAAACTTTTTGAACCCATACGCCTGGGCACGCTGGAGCTCCGTAACCGTTTAGTCATGCCCCCGATGACCACCGGCTTTGCCCACGACGGCTTTGTCACCGATACGATGATTGACTACCACGCGGCCCGGGCTAAAGGCGGCGTCGGCCTCGTTATCGTCGAGGACTGCATCGTGGAAACGCCACTGGGCAAGCATGGCTACAATGATATTTTCATCGATGACGATAAATTCATTCCGGATTTGAAACGCCTCGCCGAAGCGATAAAAAACAACGGCGCCGGGGCGGCTATCCAGCTGAACTTCTCCGGCCGCATGGCCGGTAAGATGCGTGACGGGCGATTAAGGCTCACCGACGGCCAGATACCCGTCGCCCCGTCCGCTATCGCCTATCCATTCACCGGCTTTGTCGTCCCCCGGGAGCTGACGGTCAGCGAGATTGAGACCATTGAAGACAGGTTTGCCGCGGCCGCCCGTCGCGCACAGGAGGCCGGCTTCGACGCAATAAGCCTGCACTGCAGCCACCAGTTCCTCATCGAGCAGTTTTTATCGCCGCTGTCCAATCAGCGCCAGGATGCCTATGGCGGCAGTCCCGACCGGCGCTTGCGCTTTGTCCTGGAAATAATAAGAAAGGTCAAGGAGAAGACTGGCGACAGCTATCCCATTATCTGCCGTGTCAGCGGTAGAGAGTATGCCGAGGGCGGCCTGACAGTGGATGATGCCCGGCAGATTGCACGGAGCCTGGAGAAGGCAGGGGTGGCCGGCCTGAATGTCTCCCACGGCGCCAACCCCGGCGGGCTTTTACCCCGCTCCGTGGCCCCGTTGACCGCCGCGCCGAAGCGGAACAGCCGCGGTGAGCTGGTGCCGCTGGCCGTGGGGATTAAGCAGGCGGTCTCCATACCGGTCATGACCGTGGGCAGCATCATTACCCCGCAACTGGCCGAGGAAATTCTCACCCAGGGCAAGGCCGACCTGGTCTGCATCGGCAAGGGGCTGATTGCCGACCCGGAGTGGCCGTTAAAAGCACGGGAAGGCAGGGAAGGGGAAATCAGGCATTGCATCGCCTGCGAGCGCTGCTTCGCGTCCGTCGGGGGGACGTCGCTGACCTGCGCTATCAACCCGGCGGTCGGCAGGGAACGCGAGTTGAAGTTAACACCGGCGGCCAGGCCGAAAAAAATTTTCATCGCCGGCGGTGGCCCGGCGGGCATGGAGGCGGCCCGGGTGGCAGCTGAGCGCGGACACCGGGTTTATCTCTTCGAAAAGGATAAGCTGGGCGGGCAACTTAATATGGCCTGCCGGCTGCCGGGCAAAGACGAATATGAGCTGTTTCTGAACTACGCACAGGGACAGCTGAGCAAGCTGGGAGTCAGGATAGAGAACCGAGAGTTAAATAGTGAGATTATCACCCGCGAAAAGCCCGATGCCGTCATCATAGCCACCGGCGCTATCCCCCGGAAACCAAAGCTGCCGGGTAGCGATAACGACAATGTCGTCACGGCCTGGCAGGTATTGCGTGGCGAAATGCCCCGCGGTAAAAAGATAGTCGTCATCGGCGGCGGGTCAACCGGCGCCGAGACCGCCGAAATCCTGGCGGTAAACGGTAATACGGTAACGGTGGTGGAAAAGCTGGGTGAGGTTGCCGCCGACACGGCCAACCTGCCGTTTTACCACCTCGGCCTGCGGCGCGCCCTGGAAGTTCTCGGCGTGAATCTGTGTACCGAAACGACCGCCGAGGAGATAACCGGGCGCGGCTTGGTGGTGAGTGCCCGCGGACAGCGCCGCGTCATCGAGGCGGACCTGGTGGTGATAGCCCTCGGCGCCCAGCCGAACCACAGGCTGGCCGCCCGGATAAGAAAGATGGGCCTGGAGGTTTACCAGGTAGGGGATTGCGCCGGCGTGGCTAATCTGTCCAAGGCGGTTAAAGAAGGGTTCCAAGCCGGACTGGCTTTATAGAGAGCCGCCGGCAGACCAGATAAGCTGGCAAAAAATAGTCTATTCTAAAAAAGGAGGAAGGAAAAAATGACTCAGAGATTAAAGGGAAAGTCGGCGGTGGTAACCGGGGCCGGCAATCCGGTGGGTATCGGCAGGGCGGTAGCGATAGCGTTGGCCGCGGAAGGCGCCAAAGTGGTGGTAAATGATATCGGTCGCGATAAAAATGGCAAGAGTGCCGCTGATACGGTAGTCGAGGAGATAATCAAGGCCAAAGGCACGGCTGTGGCTAATTATGACAGCGTTGCCACGATGCAGGGCGGCGAGAATATCATCAAAACTGCCACCAGCAACTTTGGCCGGATCGACATTCTGGTCAATTGCGCCGGCAATTTTTTCCCAAAGCGTATTTTTGAAACGACGGAGCAGGAGTGGGACTCCATATTGGCGGTTCATCTTAAGGGGCATTTTGCCTGCACCAAGGCGGCTGTCCTGGAGATGATGAAGCAAAAAAGCGGCCGGATAATTAATTTCTCCTCTCGCGGTGCTACCATCGGCGGCGGCAGCGCCGTCTATAGCACGGCCAAGGCGGGGATTCTGGGTTTTACTTCGGCACTGGCGGCCGACTTGAAGGAATTCAATATCACCGTCAACGCTATCCTGCCCAGCGCCGTGACCGGGCTCTTCCCGTGGGCCAAAAAACGGATGGAAGACAACTTACCGGTCGCCTCGTCAACGGAGGCGGATTACGTGGCGCCCATGGTCGCCTATCTGGCCACGGATGAAGCCCAGGGTATTACCGGCCGGTTTATCTATGCCTCCGGCGGGGACATCTGCGTTTACCCCAGACCTTTGCTATTACCGGGCGATTCAACTGTATTCATCCGCAAGCCGGGTAAATGGACCATTGATGAAATCGGCCAGGTTATTCCTCAGCTCTTAGGTTTATGATAGCCTGATAGTAAATCTTTAATAAAGTTACCCCCTGCCTTGATAATCCAGCTTCAAAGCAGGGGGTATTATTTGGCTTTGGTAGCGGGGGCAGGATTTGAACCTGCGACCTCCGGGTTATGAGTCGAGCGAATAGCTTGTTACCCTATCTTTTTAGCTTTTCGCTCGTGTTTATACGTTTTTAACCCCATGTTATTTCGTGTCTAACCAACCATGCCATGTTGACCCGTTATTCAATGTCTGTTAGCAAATTGTTAGCAATACCCTCGCATCTTATTATCCGCTCTAATTGTTTTCTATTTAGTCTTAACCCATCCTTGTTCCACAATATTTACTTGTGGTGGCAGATTGGGCGCAGGAGCTCTTATTATTCTCCCTTTCATAACAAATTTATCTTCTGTGTTTGCCGTTTCAATTTTCGCAATTGCAAGTTCTATTGGAATATCAGTTC
>CAZXYV010000173.1:0-4429 GCA_964645025.1 uncultured Dehalococcoidaceae bacterium
CTCTGGCCGGTGCCGTAGCGGTTATCGAAGAGGTGCTTGGTATCGGCATCGTTGACAGCGATGACAGGATATTTAAGCTGCCCGGCTTTGGCCATGCTGCGCAGGCGGACAACGCCGGTAGTGGTCTCCTCGCTGCCGCCGATGATATTTTTAATCAGGTCGCTTCTTTTAGTATGCAGCGTGGTGACGAGATCGGCGCCGTCGTCGACGGTAATATTGGGTTGGGTGTCCAGCGCCATGTTGATGTGTTTATAGTAAGTGGTCTGGTCTTCGCCCTTGATAGCGCCGGTGGGTATGCCGTAGTCCACCAGCGCCGCGGCGACATCATCCTGGGTACTCAACGGATTGGATGCGCAGAGGACGACTTGTGCTCCGCCTTCTTTAAGAGTTAACGCCAGATTGGCCGTCTCCGTGGTAATATGCAGACATCCGGCGATGCGAATACCCTTCAAGGGCTTCTCCGCCGCGAACCTTTCCCGGATGAGATGGATGACTGGCATCTCGCGGTAAGCCCACTCGATACGCTGCTGGCCGGCCCCGGCGAGAGACTTGTCCTTGACTTCATAGTTGCCAGATGTCATGGTCGACTCCTTTAACGTCTATTATATCAATTATTCATCTTACATTATATTCAGCTTATGTTCAAACGAAAATTACGGACAGATGTCACGATTTATCTTCATGAAAGCACCCGGCCTTGATAGGTACTAGATAATGCGCCAGTCGCGGTAGCCCTGGCGGATGATTTCCCCATACTCTTTGGAAGGCAGCGTCTCTTCCAGTTGACCGGATTTTATATAGGTCACGGCCTGAACAGCCTGATTGTCCTCGTCAAAAACGGTAACGTTGAACCTGGCATAGCCGGGCTCATATTTATCCAGCTGTCGCAAGCAGGCGTCGGTTACCTCATAGATAGCACCCCGCACCTTTTCCCCACGGAACGGCTTTAGCGTGGCCTTGCCGCCATGCCATTCCCGGGACCAGCCTGTAAACACCAGCTTGTAATTGGGTAATACCGCCACGAACCTGGGTTTGCTGTCCGGGCAGCGCGCCTGCATCTGCTTTTTACTCAGGTTCGAAGCATAGGCAAAGTAGTTCATATTATTAATCCGGCACAGAACTTGCGGAGCCTTTTTCCTCTATTTTCGCCATATTAGCGCCGCAGCACGTCAGCGTGCCGCCGCCCGCATTGGTGACCGTTACCTCGTTGTGACAGATATTGCAACGGTATTTTTTACCGACTTTTCTGACTGCCATATTAACTACCTCGTGTTACCCCCTGAATAGGGGCATCGGTATCTCCCATCTCCTTGATTTAGTCAAATTATATTATAACTGTGCATTCAATTAAAGTAAGAGCCATACAGAGTTTGACATATTCGAGAGAATGTCTATATTATGTTAAAGCATATTTAACAAAGGTAAAACTAATATGGAAAAGTTGCTGGCAGTAATCATGGCAGGTGGCCGAGGAGAGCGTCTGAGCATCCTCGCCGAGGAACGCGCCAAGCCGGCCGTCCCTTTTGCCGGAAAGTATTGTATTATCGATTTCGTCTTGAGCAATTGCGTCAACTCCGGCGTTCATAATGTGCTCATACTAACCCAGTATCAGCCAATTTCTATTACCGAACACATCGGAGAAGGGAGACCCTGGGGACTGGTACCCCCGGACCGTAAAATACGTCTCCTGCAGCCTTTCCTGGCGCCGGAGAGAGGCCGCGACTGGTATAAAGGAACGGCTGATGCCGTGCGCCAGAACCTCGATAGCATCGAGGCGGAAGATGCCGATTATGTTTTAATCTTGAGTGGCGACCATGTCTATAAAATGAACTACATGCCCATGCTCGAATCCCATAAAGCCAACCACGCGGATGTCACCCTGGCAGTCACTCATATCCCGGAAGAGGAACTCTACAGGTTCGGCACAGTGGTAGTAAATAAACAAGGACAGGTTATCAGATTTCAGGAGAAAATCAAGAAACCTCAAGGCAATCTTGCTTCTATGGGCGTATACATTTTCAAGAAAGAGCTGCTCAGTAACTGGTTGAAAGCAATTCCAGATGATGATTTCGGCAAACATATATTTCCTAAAATGGTTGGTGAGGGGAAAATATTCACCTATACTTTTGACGGATACTGGCGAGACATCGGTACGGTGGCGAGCTACTGGCAGGCCAATATGGATATGATATCGATGCCCCTTTCTTTCCTTTACGATATTAACTGGCCGATACATACCAAGGAGTCTGAGAAACCACCCTCCAGGATTTCCGAGACCGCTAACGTCGTTGATTGTCTGGTTTCCAGCGGTTGCATCATTGAAGGACACGTGGAGCATTCCGTACTATCTCCCAGAGTCCACGTGGCCAGGGGAGCGGTAGTTCGAGACTCGGTGATAATGCATGACACTACTATTGGCAGGGACAGTGTTGTCGACCGGGCCATACTGGATGAGGGAGTAATCGTGGAAGAGAGCTGTCATATCGGTTACGGTAGTGACTTTCAGACCAACCGTCAGCGTCCCAGGATAACAAGCTCAGGTCTTACCCTTATCAGCAAGCATACTAAAATCCCGGCCGGAGTAACGATAGGGCGTAACTTGATTATCTAGATATCGCTTGATCTTACTTCAGTTCAATCAGCCTGGCCAGGAACTCCTCGACTTCCACCACCGAGTTGAGATAATAGGCTGCCGATGATGCTGCTTTTTCGCCACCGACAAAGATACTCCAGCCATCCGGCCGGTGCAGCACTCTAAAGGCATCTTCATCGGTGGTATCATCCCCGAGATAGATGGTCAGCAAACGCGGGAGCTTGAGATTAACCTTGATTTTACGACCGATAAATTCCGCGGCCTTACCCTTGTCCCAGTCTAAAGGAGGCCTTATCTCCCAGACCTTCTTCATGGGGTAGACCCTGATTTCTCCTTTATCGACATATGGCGCGGTAATCCGTTTCACGGCACTGGTTACAGCATCTTCCTTATCCGGTTTTGCCAGCCGGTAATGCACGCTCACGCTCAGGCCCTTCTCCTGGATGATAACGCCGTCGATATTTTCCAGCGCCTCCGCCAGTTGCGCCCCCAGGTCTTGCATCATAGCGCGGGCCGCCTCGGCCTGCGGGTGGACGTATTTCAGACCGGGCCCTTCTATTTCCAGCCCGTGGTTGCCGGAATAATAGATACCCTCGATGGCCACCAGCGATTTCACTTCGGCAACCCTGCGTCCGCTGATAACGCCCACGCTGATTTCCGATTTACCGGCCAGCGCCTGTAACTCCTGCCTGACGCTGGCGGAGAGCACTGCATCCCGCGGCCGGCCGACTATCTGCGCCAGAGTACCGTCATAGTCGGCAAGGAGCAGGACATGGGGCGCCGCTTTTACAGATTTAGCAAAATCCGGCCATGCCTTAAAAAGGTATTCCATTAGCCCTCAGCTATTTCCATAAGCCGGGAGACCATGGCGGCCCCCCAGCGATAAATATTACGGTTGGCAACAATTTTGCGCATATTTTGCATGCGCCGCCGTCTTTCTACCTCCGGCATCTCGATAACCTCTTTTATATTACGGGCAAATTCGCCGATGTCATAGGGATTAATCAGCAGGGCGTCCTGCAGTTCCTCGGCGGCGCCGGCCAAGCGGCTGAGGATGAGGACGCCGTCGCCGTCAGTCCTGGCCGAGACATATTCCTTGGCCACCAGGTTCATCCCGTCATGCAGCGAGCTGACCACGCAAAAATGGGACAGGCGGCGCAGGGCGTGCAGCGTGTCCGGCGTCAGCTGCCGGTTCATTAATATCACCGGCCGGTATGAGCCGGTGCCGTATCTGGCGTTGATGCTTTCCGTAAGGTTATCTATCTTCCGTCCGATATCCTTATACGTTTCAATCTCGGTACGATTGGGCATGCCTGCCTGTATGAGGACGACCCTGCCCCGATATTCGGGATAATCTTCCAGGAATTTTTCCAGCGCCCGGAGTCTCTCCGGTATGCCCTTGGTATAGTCCACCCGGTCCATGCCGAGTCCGACATACTTGCCATCCAGATGATACTCGCGACGCAGACCAGCCATTTCTTTCGCTACCGCGTCCGTCCCGGCCTGCTGGCTGATGCCCGCGAAGTCCACGCTGATGGGGAAAGGCTCTATAAAAGTCGTGTTGCCCTGATACGCTACCGTCATCTTTTTTCGGTCGGCTCTAGCTCCGATACCGCGTTTGACCGACGTCACGAAGTTCTTGCAGTAAGACCGGGTGTGGAAGCCCATGAGGTCGTTGCCCAGCAAGCCGTCGAGTATCTCTTTATGCCACGGGCAGGTGCGGAAGACCTCGTAAGGGGGCCAGGGGATGTGCCAGAACTGGCCCACGGTCAGATTCGGATTCCTTTGCTTGAGATAGCGGGAGAGCAGGGCGAAGTGATAGTCCTGCACCAGCAC
>CAZXYV010000174.1:0-4400 GCA_964645025.1 uncultured Dehalococcoidaceae bacterium
TTTATCCATTTTATTTGTAGACTGGCTCAGGGTAAACCCTTCGACTCGTTTCACTGGCTCAAAGTAAGCCCTTCGACTCGTTTCACTCGCTCAGGGTAAACGGAGAGGGTGGGATTCGAACCCACGCTCCGATATAATCGGAGACCGCTTTTCGAGAGCGGCACCATCAACCACTCGGACACCTCTCCAAGACCTTATTTTATAGCTAAAATCAGGGTTTTAAGATATACCAATACTAGACATAACAAGAGTTTGCTACTAATTTGTTGTCAGAGTTACTATGGTTATTATACCTGCCGGACATAGCCTCGTCAAAGCGGGTAGCAACCGCCTTTTGAAGGCCAGGAGTTACTTGCGAATAGACATCCAGCGTAGTAGCAATAGTGGAGTGACTAAGTCGTTACTGTACAACCCGGGGGGTGTGCGCCTTGTCTCAATAGAAGGGTGGCATGACGCTGAAAGATTAGTTAACCAGTATGGCGAGATACTGCATTATTGTTACGAGCGTAAACGGTGGCTGGTCTGGAACAGAAAAGTGTAGGAGTGGGATGCCGGTAACAAAGTAGCAGCTCTGGCGAAACGGGCTGTAAGAAACATCTACCACTCGTACGGTCAAATTTGCAGGGTAATGATTAATTGACCGCTTTTCGGGCAATGCTTCATTGCCTACGGTTAATTTCATCATACCAGGTACGGTGGTATGACCTAGCATGATGGGCTGATACTTTGCCAGTGATCATGGCTCGCCAGGATTCGTTTTTGCTGCCAGTGCCAAGCGGGTTCACTGCGGAAAAATAAACATGCAGCGTAAACATGCACCCAATCAAAATAAAGGTCAGGTCATGGAGAATGGCTGCCCACTCAGCAATCACGCTTGTTCCGAATACCCACATAAAGGCCCCTGAGATAATTGAAACCGGTACCAGGAAAATCACTAGCAGCCACCATAACTTCTGCAAAGTATTCAGCCGCCCCTGTGGCGGCAGCATGTCTTCCTCACGCAGGTAGTAATAGCGGGGAACAGCTATTAGCCAATCGATGTCGTTTTTCCCCCAGGTGAAAGCATCTTTCAATCCCTGGAATGTTGCTTGCCTGTTGGTGAACAGATAAACAAGAGGCGCCGCAATAAAAATAATGGCGACAACCTGGTGTATGGGGCGAATGATGTTGTGTAGCGAGACTCCCTTTGGAGCAAGATAGATGGCCAGACCGGTCAATAGCAGAAGACAAAAGGCGCTACCATGAACCCAATGCAGAATGCGGGTTGGTTTTCGATAGCGTTCCACTTCCTGGGTAAGGATCTCCTGAGCTGGAACTCTGACCTCTGGCCTGATGTTTCTAAAGAAGATGTAGTGTAAAAACAAGCCCAGGAAATTTAAGCCCATCACCACCAGACCTATAGTTCGGATAACATCCCTTAAAACAGCAACCAACGATGGAGCACTTTCAAAAGCAATTTGAGAGAATAGTGGAAAACCGGTAAAATTATGCATCATTTCAGTTCTGCGTTCCAGGATTGTGTCTTGGAAATAGAATATTTCAAGTTAGGTTGCTCGTCAACTACCTTCAAGCATTGACATACGGATTATAGTCATATTCGACTGCTGACTATAACACGAATAGCTTCGATGGATAGCAATAAAATTTCGCAACGATGAAATCACAGGCCCGGGGAACCGCCTCACGCACGGCGGGCGATAGCCCCGGTTGAATCTCTTGAGGTATTTGCTCCGGCTCGGCGGTGAGGACGGTTATCTCTATTTTGCCTATTTCCCGGAGTTCCTTGAGCAGACCGGATGTAGGTATGTGGTGCTGCGAATAGGTACGGGTCTGTCTTCCTTGAATCGATTCCAGAGGCAACATGGATATGGTGCCGGCCGGCTGACCTTTCTTCATCGCGTCCACCAGGATTATCCGCCGCGGTTTTACGTCCGATAGAGCGATGTTAAAAAGGATATCGACGACGCCGGTACCGGCATCCACCAGTGCTACGTCCTCGGGGACGGGGTGGTGGGCCTGGAGGTAAGCTATTACTTCAGGCCCAAATCCGTCATCTCCCAGGAGGACATTGCCACACCCTAGAATTAAAGTTGACCTGGAGCAGTATCCGGGGAGATAGTCCGTGACATCTGCCATTTTAACCCTTTCACTAACCCACCGCGGCGACAACCTCTCCCTCGGGATTAATCAAGGTAATCTTTACAGGTATCCGGCCATCCAGTTCGTGGGTCGCACAGGACAAGCAGGGGTCGTAGGCGCGGATGGCCATCTCGACCATGTTGAGGAGGCCCTGGTCGTATTTACCGCCCTTGATGTTATCCTGGGCCGCCTTCTTGACCGACATATTTATCGGGGCGTTGTTATGGGTCGTACCGACGATCAAGTTCACGTTGGTGACGAGTCCCTCGGCGTCGGTCTCGTAATCATGAATCAGGGTCCCTCTCGGCGCCTCGACGCAGCCGATTCCCCTGGCCGCCCGCGGCTTTACGGGTATCCGTATCTCTTTAGAGGTAATATCCGGGGACTTCAGCAGCTCTACAGCATATTCGGCGTTGTAAAGCAACTCGATTAGTCTTGCCCAGTGGTAGGCAAGGGTTAGCTGTACCGGTCTGCCGAAATTACTCCGGAACTCTTCGAACTCCTTCTGGGCCAGCGGAGTACGTATCCGGTCGCAAACATTCATCCTCGCCAGGGTATTTGTCCGGTAAACACCAACGGGGTTGTCCAGGTCCATGGAAAGCTTCCCCGCCTTCTTCATGTAGGGGAACTTCAAATACGTCCATGGCTCGATATGTTCGGCGATATAGTCGGTGTACTTATCATAGGTAAAGTCTTCATAGGTACCGTCCGACTGCATCATCCGCAGGACGCCGTCATACAGGTCCAGAGTCCCGTCCCTGGTCACCGTACCGAGGAAACCGGTCTTGATGACGCCGAGTGTTTTCAGCACGTCAATATACTTGGGGAAGATATCTTTCTTGGCGAAGGCAATGCTGAACTTCGCCAGCTCCAGGACCTCTTCCGCCATCGGGAGCATCTTGTCTCTTTCTTCCGGGGTCAAGGCTTTACTGAAGCCGCCGGGGACCGCGGCGACCGGGTGTATGGACTTGCCGGAGAGTATTTCGAGCATCTTCGCGCCCATATGGCGGCCTCTCACCACCTTCCTGGCTATATCGGGCACCGTCTGAGCAATGCCGATGACATTCCGGATGGAGTAATCTGCCGCCGGCCCCATGACGAAATCTGGGCCCGCCAGGAAGAAGAAGTGCAGGATATGCTCCTCGGTAAACGCGATAGCGTTAGCCAACTCGCGGAGCCTCCTTCCGGCGGGCGGCGGCTCTACCCCGAAGACCGCATCACAAGCCTTGGAACTAGCCAGGTGGTGCGACCACGGGCAAACACCGCAAATGCTGGTCACAATCCTGGGCAGTTCCTCAACCGGCCGCCCGATACAGAACTTTTCAAATCCTCTCAATTCCACGACATGGACGCGGGTATCGCTAACATTGCCAGCATCATCGAGCATGATGGTAACTTTAGCGTGCCCTTCCAGCCTGGTGACCGGCTGAATAACTATTTTTTTACTCATTTCCGTCTCCTTATACGATATTATTTCTTAGGCAGCGGTCTCAAGCGATTCTGAGCGCCGATGTACCGCTGGAAGGTCGCGGATCTATCTGGAATTGACCTGGGGTCCAGTCCGATACTGGATAGCGCTCCCATCATATCGACCATGGGATTGGCGCCTTTCCGAATGGGGCCGAAGCATCCCCGGCAGGGCATCGTGGCCTTGATGCATCTCGGCGTCTTCTCATGACCACCGCAGCCGGACTTCGTTATCGGCCCCAGGCAGAGATAGCCAAGCTCCATGAAACACCGCGAGGATGCGAGTTCCTGGCCGGGCGGTATTATGGATTCGAGTGGCCTCTTGACCGAGGTCAATGCTTTTTTCTCCCGCTTGGTCGGGCAGTCATCACACACGCTTCTTTCAGGTAACGTAAATGGCTTGCCCGTCAGCAGCGCGGTGAGGGCATCCACGATGATATCAGGGGATGTCGGGCAGCCCGGAATATAGATATCAACCTTGATAACTTCATCCAGCGCGTAGACCCTATCGGTCAGCGGGGGAATATCTTCGGCAGGAGTGGCCGCTGAGTCCGTTGTCTTCGACTGTCGATATACCTTCTCATAGAGGTCCAGCAGGGTGTACTGGTTGGCCAGCGCCGGGATGCCGCCATAGCAGGCACAGGAACCGAGAGCGATAAGCGTCTTGCACTTCTTCCTCATCTCGGTAGCGACGTGTTTTTCCTTGTCATTCCTGACGCCACCCGAGATGATGCCGACCTCCGCCTCCGGTATCTCCATCTCGGTCTTTTCGCCGGTCTGTCCGAAGTATTTGT
>CAZXYV010000175.1:0-4389 GCA_964645025.1 uncultured Dehalococcoidaceae bacterium
CCCCCTTCCCTTTGCAAGGGAAGGGGGCAAGGGGGATGGGTTTTAATAAAAATATCCCTTTTTTGCGTTAAATACTAATAATAGGTTAGTATAGTATCGTATCAGTATAACACCTGAAGCATCATGAGACAAAGAATCGCCTATCTGACCTCCAGCATATTGAATCCTTTCTTGGTTAGCTTTATTACCATTATATTCATTGTCCTGGATTCTACAGACTCGATAACCGGTGCTTTGAAATGGACAGCGCTAGCGCTAGCGCTCAGCGTCTTACCGGTCTTTATCTTTGTCCTCTACCAGGTAAAGCGTAAAAAGCTGGATAGCATCTTCCCGGAAACACAGGGGCAGCGCAAGATAATTTATATCCTGGCGACTGCCGTGGCGGCCGCTGGCTGCGGGGTGATGTGGGCGTTTAAAGCGCCGGAGCTGCTGGCCGTAACTTTTACCACCGGCCTAGCGGCTATAGTCGTCTTCATGGCGATAAACCTGTACTGGAAGATAAGCCTGCATACTGCCTTTGCATCCGCCGCGGCAACGATGTTGACCATGGTCTATGACGCTAAAGCGGCCTGGGTGTTTGTGCTGCTGCCGCTGGTAGCCTGGGCCAGACTGGAGCTCAGGCTGCATACCCCGGCGCAGGTGGCCGTGGGCGCGGTACTGGCGGCAGCGATAGTCACCGGCATGTTATGGGGATTCGGTTTAGTGGGCTAGCGGTTAAACAGGCTCCTGATTATCTTCCCCGTCACTTTCCATCGTTTCTTCATTGACCTGCTCGCCGCTGACCTCCGCTGCTAAAACGGCGTCGAGCTGTTCCTTGAGGCGCGCGGCGCGGGGATAGCCAATGTGCAGTTTACGCTGTAGAAATGACGTAGAAACATCGCGATACTGTTTAGCCAGCTCCTTGGCCTGCTCCAGGAGGGGGTCGCGGGGGTAGCCGCCGATAGTGCCGGCCGGCGTGGTGGCGATGAGCGTCTCCATCTTCAGCTTGTCCGGCTCTTCGCTTCTCTGGCTCCCCCAGAAATTGACCAAACGCTCTATCTCGGCTTCGGAGAGGAAGCAGCCTTGGAGGCGCTTGGGCTTGGCCGCTTCGGTGGGCATGTAAAGCATATCGCCGCGGCCTAGCAGCTTCTCGGCGCCGGCACCGTCGAGGATGGTGCGCGAGTCCACCTGTGAAGTGACGGCAAAGCTGATACGCGTCGGGAAGTTGGCCTTGATAAGACCGGTAACCACGTCCACGGAGGGACGCTGCGTCGCCACGACCAGGTGGATACCGGTGGCGCGGGCCAGTTGCGCCAGGCGGCAGAGATTGGTCTCGACCTCGTTAAAGCCGGCCATCATCAGGTCGGCCAGTTCATCGATAATCAGCACCAGGAACGGCAGCTTATCGCTGCCATGCTTGTTTTTGTTATATCCATCGATGTGGCGGGCCCCGGCGGCGGCCAGCTTCTGATAGCGCTGGTCCATCTCCTGGCAGAGCCAGCGCAGGGCGGTCAGCGACTTGGAAGTATCCACGATGACCGGCGTGGCCAGGTGGGGGAGGCTGTTATACTGCGTCAGCTCGACCCGCTTGGGGTCGACCAGGATGAAGCGGACATCGTTCGGCGTGTTGTTCAGGAGCAGGCAGCAGATGACGGTATTCAGGCAGACCGTCTTGCCGCTGCCGGTAGCGCCGGCGATGAGCAGGTGGGGCATCTTGGTGAGGTCTCCGGCGATGGCCTCGCCTCCGGCGCCCTTGCCCAGCGCCAGGGCCATTTTAGACTTGGATAAAAGCTTCTGGAAAACGCTGGTCTCGACTACCCCGCGCAGGCTCACCATGTCGGAGGTGGTGTTCGGCACCTCGATGCCGACGATGGACTTTCCCGGCACGGGGGCTTCAATCCTGATGGTGGGCGCGGCCAGCGCCAGCGCCAGGTCGTTGGCCAGCGAGCTGATTCTCTCCACCTTGACCCTGGTCTTGGATACCTCTTCCCGCCTGACGGTTACATTTCCGTCGCGATCTTTCTCTTTAATCTCCCGGTACTTCGTGTCCCAGCCTGGCTCCACGCCGAACTGGGTGACGGTGGGACCGGTGTTTATCTGCACCACCTTGGCATCGACGCCATAGCTGGCCAGCGAGTCTTCGATGAGCTTTTTCCGCTGCTCGTTATCGGCCTCGCTGAAAGAGACCTCGGGGGTTATGTCCAGGATATCGGTGGTGGGGAGCCGCCAGCCGTCGATAACTAAACCTCCCGACCCTTGACCGTATTTTTTCCAGACATCGTCGGTCACCTGCTTGAGGTCCCGGGGCTGATTGGTGATGATTGGTTTTTTAGCGCCCGGACGGAGGGCGATGGCTTTGGCCGCCAGCGCCTCAAGCTTCTTCCTGGCGCTGGATACTTCCGGCGGGACTAAGTCCTTTTCCATTTCAGCAGGTAGCGGCGGTTTTCCCTCGATAGCAGGCCGGGTTGGAATGGGACGCTGCCCGACGATAACGCGGGGTTTGGCCTCACGCTTTTTAGCCGGCGACCTCTTGAAGTTGTCGATGACCCAGAAATAAAAACTCTTTATCGCCCGGAAGCTGGCCCGCGGCGCGATGAAAAAAGTGCCGATGATTATCAGGGCGATGATATATAAAACGTTGAGAATAGCCGCTTTATTTTGGATTAATATATCTTGCCCGAATATCCCGCCCAGACCGTAATTGAACGGGGAATCATCATAACTAAAGGTAGCTATGATATACCAGATAGCTAGCATATAAGCCACAATGCCCAGCCAGCGGTTCCATTTAAAAATAAGCAATCCTAAACGTCGCCGCCAGCCGAGGATGATCAGGGTAACGATAGCGGCTAAGATAAATATCGAACCCAAACCGAATAAATTAAGTACTATTTCATAGGATGACGTTATATTCTTCCAGAATATCACCACCAGCGCGATGATAACGGCAATCATGATAATCTGGCGCATGGGGGCGGATATTAAAAACCGGAAAAAGCCGCCCCCGCCCTTACCCCCGGCCTTCTTGCGGGACTTCGGTTTATCGTTTTTAGGTGCTTTTTTTCTGGCCATATCTTTAAACTATACTTTCACCATAAAGGGAAGAATCATGGGATGGCGCTTGGTGCGGTCATAATAGAATTTTTCCAGCGTATCCTTGACCTTGGTGTTGATAAAGCTCCACTCGGAGACGCGGCCGCCGGCGTGGTCGAGTGTCCTGGCCAGGAGATCGCGGCTTTCGTCCATCATGTCCCCGACCTCACGTGTATCGACAAATCCCCGCGTAACGATATCCGGGCGTCCGACGAGCTTGCCGGTCTGCCCGTTGACGGCGATAATCACCACGACGATGCCATCCCGTGAAAGCATCCGGCGCGTACGCAGCACCACCCCGCCGACATCGCCGACGCTGAGGCCGTCAACGTACACGTGCCCCGAGGCGACCTTACCGTTGACCCTGGCTGTGGTTGGATTAAGTTCGAGGACTTCCCCGTCTTCCATGACGAAGATGTGGTCCGGTGGTATGCCTACCGACTCCGCCAGACGGGCGTGCAGGCTCAGGTGGCGGTACTCGCCGTGGATAGGGACGAAGAACTTGGGTTTGACCAGGGAGAGGATGAGCTTGAGCTCTTCCTGGCTGCCGTGGCCGTGGACATGCACCTGGCCGAGTTTACTGTAGATTACCTGAGCGCCCAGTTTGAAAAGACTGTCCACCGTCCGGTTGACCAGTGACTCGTTGCCGGGCACGGGGGTGGCCGAGAGGACGATGGTATCGCTTTTCTGGATATGCACGTGGCGGTGGTCGCGGTTAGCCATCCGCACCAGCGCCGAGGTAGGCTCTCCCTGGCTGCCGGTGGTCACCAGGACAATCTTGTTATTGGGCAGTCCTTTCAACTCCTCGATGCGGCCTAAAATGCCGTTAGGCGCATTGAGATAGCCGAGCTCCAGAGAGATATTTACGGTATCGGTCATGCTGCGGCCGACGACGAAGACGCGCCGCTGGTACTTGGCGGCGGCATCGATGACCTGCTGGATGCGTGATATCAGCGAGGAGAAGGTGGTGACAATCACTCTCCCCGGGGCGTTGGCGATAACGTGCTCCAGGGATTCCCCGACGACCCGTTCGGAAGGGGTATAGCCGGGCAGCTCGGCGTAGGTGGAATCGGCCAGCAGGAGCAGGACGCCCTGGGAGCCCAGCTGGGCCAGGCGGGAAAGGTCGGTGCCTTTGCCGCTGACCGGTGTATAATCGATTTTAAAATCGCCGCTATTGATAATAATCCCATCCGGTGTACGTATGATAACTCCGGCGGCATCAGGTATGCTGTGGCACACCGGGAAAAGCTCGACCCTGAATTTGCCCAGGATGATTTCTTTCCCGTAGCCCAGGACTTTCAGGTTGATGCCTTCACG
>CAZXYV010000176.1:0-1289 GCA_964645025.1 uncultured Dehalococcoidaceae bacterium
ATCTCGTCCCACCTGACCATGCCGTCCTCTACCAGCTGGCGGATTTTCTTCTGCGGCGGGGTCAGCTGGGCACTCTTGCCCGTCTTCACTTCCAGGATAACGATTTCCTCGGGGTCGCCCCTGGCCAGGCCGGGGAAGACCACCATGTCGATAGGACTGCCGATAAAGCGCACCTCCGTCGGGTCGTACTTGAAGTCGGGGAAGAAAGGCACCATCTGTTCGGTGAACTTACCGCCCAGCACGGCCCGGCTCTGGTTGACGGCCGACTTTCTGGTCTGCTCCATATCCGCCTGCCATTTCAATGTTGCTTCGTCACGCCACTCACGAAAGCGCTTTTCATACTTTAACCGGACGATATAGTTGTTGGCGATGATAATGAGGATGACGACGACGGCGATGACGGCGATTATCCCGGCATTTACCATAGCGGGCCTCCTTGAATGGCAGAATACGGTAATTTATCGCTTATCTTTCCCGTGAAAGCGGGAATCCAGTGGTGGAGGAAAAGGGGATTTTCGATTCTCAGGCCAAGCCTTCAGGCTGAAGCCTGAGAATGACAATATCAAGTATTAACCCTGATGCCGGTTAATTAACGCCACCATCCAGGTATTATCCGAGCGTATGCCGCCGATGGCGCACACCCGGATGTCGTCGCCCTGGTACGTGGCCGCCGAAATTCCATAGATGAAGTTAGCCAGCTCTTGCGGTGTTTCCCCGCGGAATTCGATTTCCGGTAGGCCCCCGTCGATGTCGAAAGCGCCGGGGCTCTCCATGTTACCGTTATAGACGGAAACGCAGGTCAACGTGCCCGGTTTCGGCTTTACCTGCCAGGCGGCGGCCGGCCGGCCGTGCGTGACGATGCTGAGGTGATAGACCGGCCCGGTTTTTCCGGCGGGGTTGCTGATAACGCCGGCCACCCTGGGAGTTTTAAGGCTGTCCGGTTCGAAGTTGGCGCCGTCCATGATCTTTTTCAAATAGCTCTTGGTCGGCGTTGACCCCGTGTGATAAAGGAGTTTATATGTCTCGAAGATAGCTTCGGTCTGAATCCCGTTGCTCACAGCAGCCAGTCCGATGGCATTATCGTATTTCACCGCTATATAGTGCCGCAGCCAGTCGTACGGCGTATTGCCCAGTGGCCCCATGATAACACTATTTTCTCGCGGCGTCGCTTTTCTTTCCCGGCTCTGCGGCGAGCGCCCGGTGACCAGGTAAGCGAAAGCCGGTTTCCCTTTTACTGTAACCCCCACGAATACCTGCCTGCCGGGATAAGGACCATTCGGGTTCTTCAT
>CAZXYV010000176.1:1389-4380 GCA_964645025.1 uncultured Dehalococcoidaceae bacterium
TTCCAGCGGTCTACCTCAAGATTGTACACCACGTCCATACGCGGTGATACCTCCGCCAGATGGTCTCTGAGGCGGAAAGCCACGCTGTCCCAGACCGTACCGCCCTGTTTCAGCTTCATCCTGAGGTGCTCGCCGCCGTCGCCCATGGTGCGCCGTTCCAGCAGCTCCACCCCCCGGCTCAGAAATACCGGCACCGGGTTGCCGTGACCGAAGGGCGCCAGCAGTTGTGTTGTTTTAAAGGTATCCCCGCCGAGGTCGCGGAGGGTAACCAGGGCGTCGATGTCCAGGTGGGGTCGGAGCTCGACCCCTTGAAGCTGCGCGGCAGCCAGCGCCGAAAGCTCCTCCTCCAGGTGGGGCAGGTCTTTCATCGGCATGGTGAAACCGGCGGCCTGGGCGTGCCCGCCGTAGCGGGAGAAGTAATGGCTGAACTTATTGAGGGCGGCGATAATATCGAACTCAGCGATGCTGCGGCAGCTCGCATGGCAGACGGTATCCGCCGTATGAATGACAATAGAGGGGTGGTAAAATTCTTCGGTCAGACGGCTGGCCACCAGTCCGGCGATGCCCATGGGGTATTCTCTATCCGCAGTTATCAGAAGGGGTGGCAGCCCCCGGGCGATGACCTGCTCCCTGGCCCGGAGTAGCGTCGTGCTGGTCAACCTCTGCCGCTCCTCGTTTTTAGCAGCGAGCCAAACGGCCAGCTCCTGCGCCTCCTCCGTTGATTCGGTGATGAGCAGCTTATAGCCGGTCAGACCATCGGCCAGCCGACCGGCGGCGTTCAGACAAGGGGCGATAACCCAGGCAATGCTATCGGCATCTAAGCTGCCCGCCTCCAACCGCGTCTGGTTTAACAGCTCCCTGATGCCGGGTCGCGGGCTGGCGTTCATATGTTTCAGGCCCTCGGAGATGAGATAGCGGTTTTCTCCGAGCGGCGGCGACATATCTGCGATGGTGCCGATGGCTACCAGGTCTAAAACGGCATCAATCTGCTCTTCTTTGCCGATACCCCGGAAAAGGGCCTGAAGCAGCTTGAAGGCCACCCCCACCCCCGCCAGTTGCGCGAACGGGTAAGCCGAGTCTTTCAGCTTGGGGTCGATGACGGCTAAAGCGTCCGGGATTTCCTCCAGCGGGCTGTGGTGGTCGGTGATGATGATATCCAGCCCAATTTTTTCCGCCTGTTTTACCTCGGCGACGTCGGTGACGCCGCAGTCCACGGTGATAACCAGAGTCACGCCCTGCTCGTGAAGTTTCTTAAGAACGGTAGTAGTCAACCCGTGCCCCTCCGTCTGGCGGTGGGGTATATACGGGATGGTTTTGCCATCGAGGAGGGATAGGCCCTGGACGAGCGCGGCGGTAGCGGTAATCCCATCAGCGTCAAAGTCGCCATAGATGCCGATGGTCTCCCCGGAAAGCAGGGCGCGATTTATCCTGATAACAGCCTGCTGCATATCGGGGAGGAGGAAGGGGTCGCCCAGGAGGCTCCTATCGCTGGCCAGGAAGGGGTGGAAGTCCTCGGGCCGGGAGATACCGCGGTTATACAGGAGCTGCACCAGCAGCGGGGGAAAGCCTGAAGTGCTGTCCTTCTCCGGAAGGACTTTTACCGGAGGCAGCAGGTTCCAGCGGCTATGGCTCAAGATTTGGCCTCAATATATCTCCGTAAAATAAGTACCGAGTTGTGCCCGCCGAAACCGAAAGAGTTGGTCAGGGCTATATCGACCCTGGCCTTGCGGGCGACGTTGGGCACATAGTCCAGGTCGCATGCGGGGTCCGGGATTTCGTAGTTGATCGTGGGTGGGATGAGTCCCTTTAAAATCGTCATGATACAGATAGCCGGTTCGACGGCTCCGGCGGCGCCGATAAGATGGCCGAGCATTGATTTTGTCGAGCTTATCGGCACTTTATAAGCGTAATCACCGAAGACAGTCTTGATGGCCTTGGTCTCCATGGCATCGTTAAGCTGAGTGGATGTGCCGTGGGCGTTGATGTAGTCTATTTCATCCGGCTTGATGCCGGCCTTTTTCAGGGCGTTCTGCATCGCTTTGGCCGCCCCGGAGCCGTTTTCCAGCGGCTGGGTAACGTGAAAAGAATCGGAGGTTGCCCCGTAACCGATGATTTCCGCCAGGATATTGGCGCCCCGGCCCAGGGCGTGCTCCAGGCTTTCCAGGATGAGTATGACCGCCCCTTCGCTCATGATGAAGCCGTCACGGTCTTTATCGAAAGGACGGGAGGCTTTCTGCGGGTGGTCGTTCCGCGTGGAAAGGGCTTTCAAAGCGTTAAAGGCGGAGATGCCCAGCGGGTTGATAATGGACTCGGCGCCGCCGGCAATCATCACCGGGGTATCACCGTGCTTGATAAGCTCGTAAGCTACCCCGATGGCGTCCGAGCCGCTGGAGCAGGCCGATGTCGTGCAGAAATTTGGTCCCCTCACGCCCAGGGCGATGGATATCTGGGCCGCGGCGATATCCGCGATCATCATCGGCGCCATGAACGGGCTGACTCTATCCGGCCCTTTTTCCACCAGGATTTTCGCCTGCTCGAACATGGTGCCCAGGCCGCCGATACCGCTGCCGACGAACACGCCGATATCGTCCTGGTTGGTGCTATCTATCTTCAGGTTGGCGTTCTTAACAGCCTGGTGGCCGGCGGCTACCGCCAGCTGAGCGAAGCGGTCCATACGGCGGATTTCTTTGCGGTTGATGTACTTCGCCGGGTCGAACCCTTTGACCTCGCCGGCGATTTTTGTCTCGTGCGGGGTGGCGTCGAACAGCGTGATATAGTCGATGCCGGACTTGCCGGCGATGAGATTATTCCAGGTTGAGGCCATGTCCAGGCCGAGTGGCGTCAGGGCACCGATACCCGTGACGACGACTCTGTGTGCGTAATTGCTGCCGTTAATTGTAATACCCTCCTTGTTCCGTTAGGCGATGGGGAAAAAAGATTTTCCGATAGAATTCAAGTTATTTTAAGCATATTTCGAGGTTAATTTCAAGT